>NZ_JBHNZK010000010.1:0-178129 GCF_042464845.1 Pedobacter sp. BG31 | reverse complement strand
TCTCGTCTTAGCGTCTCGCTAAGAACACCCAATTTACGTGTTCCAAATTTATATGGGTTAAACCAGGCGCTTAGCGATGTGCAAAGATTGCATGACCTTAAGATTTCTGGAGTTTTGTTTTTTGGAGCGCAAAACCTGTATTTATCGGTTACCGCAGTCCCGCCATCACTTCAAGTCATCGGCTTCGTTCCTCAGCCTCCGGGCTTTCCGTTTTTGTCGGGTCTAGGTTACCTAGGTTAACCTAGGTAAGTTAAACCTGACAGGAGCGGGCAGGAGCATCAATTTTTTCAATTGGTGCGAGTAAAGCGGATGGCAGGGCTTTCGAAACCGATCATCTACCAAACCCTGCTTTCCAAATCTTTTACCTGAAAATCAATTTTACATTATCTCTTTTAAATTTAGTCGTTCTGCTGAACTTCCTGCCGGTAGGACAGGTGTTTTAACATCTATTGAAGAAAGCCCCTGAAATAAATCCGATAGCCATCGGATCAGGGTGACGATAGCGAGAAACCTGCGAGGTTCGATTAACTTACTATTTCTTATGCGAAAACAACCAGCTCAATAATTCTGGTTCGGCAAAGGCATTATCCCAGCTATTGTGGTTTGCGTTAGGGTACAGCGTGAATTTAACCTCCCCACCAATACTTTTTAGCCGTTCGGCAATGGCCATAGATAATGCCGGATCTACAATATCATCTTTTGCACCATGAAAAATCCAAAGCGGTATTCTGCTATACTTTTTAATGTTATTGGTATTGTCGCCGCCACAGATAGCAATGGCTGCCGCAAATTTATGCCTCTCTCGCCTCAACACTTCATACGTACCCATAGCGCCCATTGATAGGCCCCCAACATAAACCTGATCTTTGTTTACATAAGGTTTTTTAAGAAAATCTTTGATCATTCCCTGTAAGGCATGCATTATTTTGGTTGGTTTACCGCCTTCTACAAAGCTGAACGTTCTTTTGCCATTGGCATTTTTCTCAATATTAACATTAGCCCAATAATCGTTCTGCGGACATTGGGGGAAAACGATTATAGCAGGGAAATTTTTCCTTATATCATTTCTTAAAAATAATTTTCCACCATGTACCAGTTGACTGGCGTTATCACTGCCCCTTTCTCCGCTTCCGTGTAAAAAGAAAACGATCGGGTATTTTTGGTCGGGATTAAAATTCTCCGGAAATAAAACCCTGTAGTAAATCGAATCCTTTCCTTTAATAAAACTTCCCCTGTCGTATTTTTTTAAGTCCTGAGCATTTAAAAAGAGTACAGGAAAAAGAATGCAAATTGTTAGAATAATCTTTTTCATCTGTTTGTTTATTAATTGTACTTGATTATGTCTGGTTTTCGTGCGCTTAGGTTCGATTGGTTTATAGTAGAAACGAAGCGATCATAGGGCTTAATTAATAGCTGTGCTTTTTGAGATCCTGATCGTTCATTCAGCAAAAATAAAAAACCCTGGCTACTTTACAATAGCTCAGGGTTGATAACCGAACCTAATTGTCTTTATTTCAATGTAAAAGATGCTTCTTTTACATCGCGGGAATTTGTACCGATGAATACCTTGAAATCGCCAGGTTCTGCAGCGAATTTTAAATCAGAATTGTAAAATTTAAGGTCGTTTTCGGAAATATTGAATGTAACCGTTTTGCTTTCCCCGGCTTTTAAATTAATCTTTTGGAAGCCTTTTAACTCTTTAACCGGACGGGTAATGCTTCCAACAAGATCCTGAATGTACAATTGAACAACTTCTTTACCGTCATATTTGCCGGTGTTGCTTAAAGTAACCGATGCTGTGATCGATTTTCCTTTGCTTAAGGTATTGGTGCTCAGTTTAACATCGCTATAATTAAATGTTGTATAGCTCAAACCAAAACCAAAAGGATACAATGGATCATTACTTACATCTAAATAGTTGGACCGGAATTTTTCGAACCATTTACCTTCAGCCAATGGGCGGCCGGTATTTTTATGGGCATAATACAACGGCACCTGACCTACATTTTGAGGAAAAGTTGCGCTCAGTTTGCCTGAGGGATTAACATCCCCGAAGAGGACATCGGCAATTGCATTTCCTGCCTCACTACCCGGGAACCAAACATTTAAAATTGCCGGTATATTCTGCTGTTCCCAATTTAATGCCAAAGGGCGACCTGTAAACAGGACCAATACCACGGGTTTACCAGTTTTAGCCAAAGCTTTTAAAAGGTTTTTCTGTGTTTCAGGAATCTGGATATCGGTTACACTGCTGCTTTCGCCTGTAAATTCAGAACCTTCTCCAATAGTGGCTACAATAACATCTGATTTTTTTGCCACTTCTAAAGCTTCTTTAATCATTTCAGCTTCTGTACGTGGATCACGTTTGTATGTTGGGTTGTGGATGTTTACATAACGCTGCTCCATAGCAGAATCTGCCAGGAAGTTTGCACCGCGTGCAGTTAATATTTTTGCTCTATCACCCAATACATTTTTTAAACCTTGTAGTACCGTTACCGACTTGTCAAAAAGTGCGGCAACACTCCAGGTACCATACATATTAGCGGTATTATCTGCCAAAGGACCGATTAAACCAATGGTACCTGATTTTTTTAAGGGAAGTAGATTATTGTTATTTTTCAACAGCACGAAACTTTCTGTTGCAACTTCGCGTGCCACCTGACGATTAGCCGGGCTAAAAACCTCTTTTTCTGCTCTTTCTGTATTGCAAAATTTATATGGATCTGTAAATAAACCCAACTTGTATTTGGCCTGGAGCACTAAGCGGCAGGCACGGTCTATTTGTGCGATGCCTACTTTTTTCTCTGCCAATGATTTTTTTAAAGTGCCTAAAAAACCTTCGCCTACCATATCCATATCAATGCCGGCATTCAGCGCCAGGGCGGAAACAGTTTGTAAATCACCCATCCCATGTGCAATCATTTCAGGGATGCCGGTATAATCAGTCACTACAAAACCTTTAAAGCCCCATTGATTTCTCAAAACATCTGTCATTAGCCATTTGCTTCCCGTAGCCGGGATACCATCCACTTCGTTAAAGGAAGCCATAATGCTTGCTGCACCGGCATCAACAGCAGCTTTATAGGGCGGGAAATATTCGTTGTACATCCGCACTTTGCTCATATCGGTTGTATTATAGTCTCTGCCTGCTTCAGCAGCACCATAAAGCGCATAATGTTTTACGCAGGCTAAAATCTCGTTATTGGCCTGAAGTTTTCCCTGATAACCTTTCACCATGGCGGCGGCAATTTGCGAACCTAAATAGGGGTCTTCTCCACTTCCTTCTGAGATGCGTCCCCAGCGTGGATCCCTGGAAATATCGACCATAGGGGAGAAGGTCCAGTTAATTCCACTTGCGCTGGCTTCTATAGCAGCTATACGTGCCGATTTTTGTATGGTTGCCATATCCCAGATACAGCTAACGCCTAAAGGAATCGGGAAAACGGTGTTGTACCCATGGATCACATCCATTCCGAATAGCAGTGGAATTTTCATACGGCTGTTTTCTACCGCTATTTTTTGTACCGCTTTAATTTTATCTACCCCCTTAATATTGAATAAACCCCCAACTTGTCCGGCTTTAATTTTTTTTGAAATGTCGCTGCTGTTGGCTTGTCCTGTAGTAATATCACCCGAACTTGGCAAATTCAACTGACCTATTTTTTCATCAACGGTCATTTTCGCCATGAGGTTGCTGATGAAGGCATTCATCTTTGCTTCTTCTGCCGAAACAGTTTTTTTGGTCTGTGCCGATCCGTTCAGCACAAAAAGGGTTAAAAAAACAACCAGGATATTCGCTCTCTTCATTATATATGCGTTTTATTCTTTATTGATCAAATTCTTGCCGGCACTCATTAAAAACGAATGCCTGAAAACTTAACGATTCTATTGTTTTACTTTTAATCGTTCAAAACGATTGGCTTTGTCCGCGCTCGTTAGAAACGGGCGCGAGCTGTTTATTTGTGACCATTTATTTAATCAACTTTTTTTACTTCGGTTTTTACCGAAACGCCATTTTCATTGATGGCTTCCATAGCAAAATAATACGCTTTCTTACTGTCCATCGCCTTAAACCAGTATTCGTTAAAATCGTGGATCATGATGCAGTTGTACAGTTTATCCGAGGCTGTACCATAGTAAAGGTTATAGGCAAATGCATTATCAACAGGTTCCCATTTGATATAGGCACTACGTTTATCTTTTTCTGTTCTTAAAACGATCAGGTTGTTTACCTGAGAGGGTTTTTCGCCATTCCCATTGCCGAAAACGCGTAAGCCACTAATGGCAAATTTCCCGGTAGGCATATGGATGTTTACCATTTTGATAAACCTGGTTTTAACCGGTTTTGGCAATTCAATATAATCATGCGGAACATCTGTTTTGTTTTGGCTTTTATCAACCAAAGTCGTCCATTTTTTGCCGTCAACTGATGAAAGGATTTTATATTGATGATAAATTCCCATCTGTTTTCCTAAAAATTCGGCATCCTGATCAGCATAATTAATTTGTATGGAATTAACGGTTGCAAGGCTCCCTAAATCAGTCTGGATCCATTCGCCGTTATCAGCTGTTTTGGCACTCCAATACGTTTTAATATTTTCATCAACTGCATTATTGGCGTTAAAGCCGCCAAGGGTAGAAGATACAGTTACCGGTTTTTTATAGTTAATGAGCATCCACCCGGGACCGGCAGGCCCACTTTCTTTCCTTTCGGCAGGTAAATAAAGCGGATAATCACCAAA
Organism: Pedobacter sp. BG31; assembly: GCF_042464845.1. Classification (NCBI taxonomy): domain Bacteria; kingdom Pseudomonadati; phylum Bacteroidota; class Sphingobacteriia; order Sphingobacteriales; family Sphingobacteriaceae; genus Pedobacter; species Pedobacter sp. BG31. Next base: position 173,387 of record NZ_JBHNZK010000010.1, on the reverse strand, counting down.
TGCGGTATTGGTCCACATTACATCGTCCTGATCAAAACCAGTTGGCCAGATGCCCATGCGGCGTTCCCATGTGTTTTTTACGCAGATAATGCTGGTAGAAATGTGCCAATAATTTTTGTTGTTATCCTGAAAGGTTGCTCCATGTCCTGCACCGCGTGAAAATCCCCCACCTTTATAACTTAACGGATCAGATTGCGGTGTGGTAGGCGTATCATAAAACAGCGGTTTGGTACCTACAACCACACCATCTGAATAGCCACTAAATTCGGTTCCCGGTGCACCATATTGGAAATAATATTTGCCATTATGTTTGGTCATCCAGGCACCTTCGGCAAAAGGGTCGAGAAAGGTATTGTCCATATACTCCCCAAAACGCTGCCAGCCATAGCGCCAGCTTTCAAGTAAATACATTGGTGTACGGGTACCTTTGGGTTTAAAAGTTTTGCGGTCGAGCTCTACACCATACATGGGGTAATTATTGCTACTACCGTTGTACATATAAAACTTACCATCATCATCGGTAAAAAAGGCTGGATCCCAGCCACCTATTTCCAAGGAATCAACTAAAGGAAACCATTTGTTGCCTTTAGGGTCTGTACTGCCCCAAAGAGTGAAGTTTTTAGTATAAGTGCTGCCAAAAACCACCATGGTATCGCCAACAATGCCCACGCCGGGCGCACAGAGTTCATCTTTGGTTTTGTTCCATGGACGCAAAAATTTTCTTTCGTGGAATTTCCAGTTCAGCATATCGGCACTATGCCAATAACCCCATTGGTTGGTACTAAACAGGTAGAAATCGCCCTTATAGTTTACAATAACCGGATCGGCTGTAGCCCTGTGTTTGCCCCATTCAGTAAAAGACTCGAAAGGCGTATAACCATAATCTACATTGATGGGATTACAGTAGGTTTTTTGCTGGGCCCGTGATGTAATAGTTAAGCTGATTAATATGATGAATAGGATATTCTTCATTTGATGTAATGATTATCAATTTTTCTTCAATGCCGGGCTTTCAAATCCCAATTTAATTAAGCCTTTCTGTACGTCTGGATTGTTCATAAATAGTTTCCAAAGTAATCCCGACCGGTAATTTTCAATCATCACCACAATTGGTCCCTGATCAATACCCAAATATCTTTTAGGATACCAATTATCGGTCTCTGAAAACGCATCGTAGAAACCGTATTTTCCCCAAACTTTGTCGCCCAGATCTTCATAGAGGTGCCTGATCACTTTAATCGATTCTTTTGGGGTATAGGGGATAGAGGATATGGCTGCGGTAGGAGAGATTACGCCAAAATCCTCTTGTATACTGTGAGCGGCATATCCTTTTACAGAATAACTGGCCGTTAAACCCCAGCTATTTTGGCCATAGCCTTTAAATTTCTTTGGATTAGTTACGCAATAATCATGTATGGCTAATGTTTGATTGACATTATTTTGCCAATAATCGGCATAGCGGTCTTTTAATCCTTTTGGATTTAAACCTAAATAGGAATAGTGCGCCCAGAATAACGGACCCACAGAATTTTTTGCACCTTGATAATCTAATGGGATATGATGCCCGTATAGATCGAAATTTGCCTTGATTGCTCCATTTCTTGCCCAGCCTTCATGGTAAACTTCGGCTGGTATACTATGGGTAGGGGAAGAGGCTCCCAATACGTACATAATTAAACATTCGTTATAGCCTTTAACAGGAAAATTCATTTCCCACTGGTATTCCGGCGACCAATGCCAGTACAATACATTCTGGCTACCATTGCGGTACCAGTTAAAATCAATACCTTTCCAAAGTTTGTCAGCTTTTTCAGCTAAAGCTTTTTCGGCATCTGTTCCGTTTTTATAATATTCTTTAATGCAGATTAATGCCTGTGCAACAAATGATGTTTCTACAAGATCGCCCCCGTTGTCTTTTTGTCCGAATGGACGTACTTTACCGGTTTCGCCATAAATCCAGTGTGGCCAGGCACCATGAAAGCGATCTGCTTTGGATAGAAAATCCAATATTTTATTTAACCGGTCTAAACCTTCTTTTTTAGACACATAATTTCTGTCAATCCCGCTTAAAATAGCCATCAAGCCAAAACCAGTAGCACCGGTTGCAACGGTGTTCTTGTCATTTTCGGGATAAACATTATCTACATGATAACGTTCGCGACCGGCACCAGATGTCGGTTCTGCACCATCCCAAAAATACTGGAAAGTCTGTTTTTGAACGAGGTCAAGCAATTGCTCATCACTAAGGTTTTTTTTAATGCTGAGGTCAGGATTATAGACCTGAGTTTTGGCTTTAGAGCATGCACCGAAAACCAACAACGAAACCAAGATAATTGATAATAATGAAATTCTTGTAGGATAGATTTTTAACATCATAGAAGTGTGAAAAAAGGGTTGCCAGTTATCTGGCAACCCTTTAAAATTATGTTTTAGTAACCAGGATTTTGCTTAAGCAAACCTCCACTTAAATCAATTTCAGTTTGTGGAATTGGCCAAACTTCATTTTTATTGGCTTTCCATCCTTTAGGACCAAATACGGTCAATGCTCTTCCTTGTCTGATTACATCGAAATAACGATCGTTTTCCATCGCAAGCTCAACCTGTCTTTCTTTCCAGATAGCTGTTCTTAATGCCGTCTGGTCCGTTGTAGTCACATCAGGTAAAATTGCAGGATTTGAACCTCTGGCACGTTTACGCACTCTGTTTAATGAGGTAAGTGCCTGTGAAGGATTTCCTAATTCGTTAGCAGCTTCCGCATTCATTAGCAAAATATCTGCAAATCTTAATACCCTTATGTTCTGTTGAGCGCCTTCATTGAAGCCTGATACTCTGGTGTTAAACGGAACATAAGATTTTTGATTATAACGTGGATTCGGTACAGAAGTTGGAACAAGGTCGCCTTGTGGAGTAGTCTCTCCTCTGAAAAGAATGGTCGCATCTTTCCTTGGATCTCCGGTTTCATAAGCGCCTTCCAATTCTGCAGATGGTGTGTTAAAACCCCATCCCATTACGCCTGCCACTCCCTGAACCTGACTGTATTGAGAATTAGATGCAGCAGCGTTGCCTTGAATTAAAGAAGCTTGTACTTCAAATAAAGATTCTACACTGTTTTCATTTGCTTCCCTAAATCCTTTTTCATAATCAGGAAACAGATCGTATCCCAAAGTCATTACCTGATTGGTTAGCGCCAGTACATCAGCCCATTTTTTCTGATACATGGCAACTTTTGCTTTCATGCCCAATGCAGCGCCTTTTGTTGCTCTACCTAAATCAGTTGCCGGATAAGACTGTGGTAACACAGCAGCCGCCTCTGTAAGGTCTTTTTCTATCTGCGCATATACAGCTGCTTTATCAGACTGAGGAAGGTTGTATTCTGAATTATCTTTAGGAACGTTTAATCTTAACGGAACGTTTCCGTAAGCCCTAACTAGTCTGAAGTAAGAGTATGCACGTACAAATTTTGCCTCGGCAAGATATCTGGCTTTTAATGTAGCGTCCATATTGATGTTGGGTACATTATCCAACACCTGGTTACAAAGATTTATATTTTGATACTGCCCCGTCCAAAAGCCCAATAAAGATCCTTGAGTAGAAGTTACTGTAAACTGATCAAAAAGGTTAAAGAAAGTTGCATCGGTAGGGGTACTGCCTTTGTCTGCCTCATCTGATCCGGTACTTTCAATAGCAATTGCGTTAAATGCCACGTTATCCCAGCTACGTAAATTGGCATAAATGGCATTTACACCTTTTAAAGCATCGTCACCTGTTTTCCAAAAGGTAACAGATGGTTGCTGGCCTTGTGGCGGAACATTAAGGAAGTCTTTTTTACAAGATGCGGTAAAAAGCATTGTACCTAAGGCTGTAGCCACAAGGCAAGACTGTATATTTATATTTTTTTTCATTTTGATGTCGATTAGAAAGTTACGTTAACTCCGAAATTATAAGTTGCGAACAAAGGATAAACGTTTGTATCTATACCTGCATTGGTTGGCGTTCCACCTACCTCTGGACTAAATCCTTTGTATCCAAAAATGTTAACAGCATTCTGAGCATTTAAAAATAACCTTAAACGTTGCATTTTCCATTTATTAACAATTGCAGTTGGTAAGCTATAACCCAGTTGGATGTTTCTTAATCGGATATAATCACCCTTTTCTACATAAAAGGAGTTAGGTGCATTGTTTAAGCCTCCCGCTAGGTTTGCTGAAGCATAGGTATTGGATGTACCCGCACCAGTCCAGCGGTGATCAAAGAAATCTTTGGTGTAGTTTTCATTACCAAAACGGTTGCTTAGATTAGCGTTAAATACATCAACATCGGCAACACCTTGAATATCGAGTGTTAAATCGAAGTTTTTATAGGCAAAGTTTGTATTTAAACCATAGGTGAATTTAGGATTTGGGTTACCCAGAACAATTCTATCAGAAAGGTCAATTTTTCCATCACCATTAATATCAGCATATTTAAAATCGCCTTTTTTGAAACCTGGGCATGCTGCTGCCTCCGCATCTGTTTGGAAAACGCCTATAACCTGATAGCCGAAAAACTCGCCGATAGGGCGGTTATTAATCGTTCTTGTAGATCGATACCCACTAGTGATTCCATCTCCACCTTTGTAAATTGGATTCGCGCCAGATGTTACATTCATTACCTTATTATTGTTGATGCCAACGTTTCCACTGATCGAGTAAGTAAAACCGCCCGCTGTTTTATCTGCCCATGTGGCCAAAAACTCAAAACCACGATTGCGGATATCTGCCTGGTTGGCAATTAATGAACTATTTACAGTACCTAAACTACCTAATACAGGGATATCGAAAATAGCCTGTTCCGTTTTTCTGTTGTAATAATCAGCTTCAATGGTTAACCTGTTGTTTAAAAAGCCCATTTCTAAACCTACATCTGTACCCGCACTTCTTTCCCAGAATAGTGTAGGAGGTACTAAAGATCTGATGCTTGCGCCAGTATAGGGTATGCCACCAAAAATGGCGATTAAGGCTGCTGATTGATCTACCGTTTGAGTAGAAGGGTTGAAAGGAACGCCGGCATTACCCACTTTACCCCAGCTTCCCCTTAATTTTAAATTGCTGAAGATTTTTTGATCTTTCATAAAATCTTCATTGCTGATTACCCAGCCTGCACCGATTGAAGGGAAGTTACCCCAAACATTATCAGAACCAAAAAACTGTGAAGCACCATCTCTTCTAACAGATGCATTGATTAAATATCTGTTTTTGTAACCGTAATTTACCCTGGCGAAATAGGATGCAAAGGTTGATAACTCGCCCCTGTCTACTATACCTCGGCTAGCTGCATCACCCAATGCCAGATACAAATCTCCTTCTGAAGTATAGGGTACGTTTAATGCTTCTGCATTAATGGCATAAAGTTTATTGCGCTGAGCGGTTTGTCCCAATAAAACAGTTAAGCTATGATCTGCCCACTTTTTATCATACGTCAGCGTATTTTCGATAATCCAGTTTCTGTTTTCAACGCGATCTATATCCAGTTTACTGTTTGTATTTTGCTGGGTATTACTTGCTTTGTAAACCGGTACATATCCCCTAACTTCTTCCTGGCCAAAATCACCGCCAAAGCTCGTTTTAAAGGTAAAGTTCTTTAGGAATTTTAATTCCGCATAGATATTACCGGTAACTTTATACTTTGTGGTGTTTTGATTAAAGAAATCAAGTGTAGCCTGAGGGTTCATGTTACTTCCGTTACCAAGTTTAAATGCATTTGGATCGCCGTAGCTGCCATCTGCATTAAACACAGGAACCACTGGTGATGCTGCATATAGTGCCCTAAAAATACCTGAAGGGGCATCTTTTGATTTGCTAGAGGTAGCAGTTACATTATAACCCACTTTTAAGGGCTCAAAAATTTGGAAATCGTTTGATAATCTTGCTGTATATCTTTTATAGTTATTGTTTTTTACGATACCATCCTGATCTAAATAACCAAGCGATAGGTTGTAAGTGGATTTTTCTGTTCCACCACTTACGGATAGCTGGTGGTTGGTTACCAAAGCTTCCCTTAAAATTACATCGTACCAGTTTGTGCCTTCGCCCAGATTGGTATTTGCGAATAAAGGAGCCACTGGTGGATCTTGTAAGCTGTATGCCTCATTTACAGCAGTGGCATATTCCGATGCATTTGCCATTTCAACCTGATTGGTTACTTTCTGAAAACCTACCGTTCCGTTGTAGTTAATAACCGCATCGCCTCGTTTTCCCTTGTTGGTAGTTACCAAAACTACTCCATTTGCAGCCCTGATACCGTAGATAGATTGAGAAGAAGCATCTTTTAATATACTGATGCTTGCGATATCTGCAGGATTTAAGAAGTTAATGTCGTCATACCAAACCCCATCAACCACGTATAGTGGGCCAGTTTTGCCATAAATTGTTCCGGTACCCCTAATGGTAATGGTTGGTGAAGCACCTGGAGTTCCTACGTTTGTGATGGAAACACCGGCAACCTTTCCTTGTAATGCACTTACCGGATTGACAGAAGGTTGTTTGGAAATATCCTCGCCCTTAACATTTGCCACAGATCCAGTTACATCAATTTTTCTTTGTGTACCATAACCTACCACCACAACCTGCTCTAATTGCTGTGTAGAAGATGCCAATGATACATTAATGGTAGTTTGATTGTTTACAGCTTGCTCAGTTGCTGTGTAGCCTACAAAGTTGAATACTAATGTAGCGTTGGCCGGCGCGCTAATAGAGTAGTTGCCATTTACATCTGTTTGGGTGCCACTTTGTGTGCCCTTAATTAAAATAGATACGCCAGGTAATGGGGTCTTGTCACCGCCATCGATTACCTTACCTTTTACAGTAATGTTTTGCGCTAATGCTACGTTAATTGTTAGCAAACAAAATGCAGCGAGAACAGAAATTCTTGTAAAGATTCTTTTCATGCTTTATTATAAATTTAGTTTAATTGTTAGTTAAATGTGGGGTTGTTTTGGTAGATGTGCAAGTGATTTTACCTCTACATTAATACATCATCATAGCCGTTGGAGTTTCGAAGACAAATAAACCAAGCGCGATTTCAGGTCAAAAACAGAGTTTTTTCCAGTTTTAATGGAATGTTAGCATCTTGCTTTGTGTAAAAAGTACACCAAGTATTTTGTGGGGATCGCAAAATTGTGATGAGAGGTAATGATGTAGTCCCTGACGAACCGAAAAATCGTAAAAAGCCGCGAAAACGATTTTTTAAAATAATAATCGTTAAATGATGATGTGTTGGCTTTGCATGGATAATCATTAAAAAAATGAAATCCAAAGGCTAGAGTTCCATTAAAAATTCGGTTAAATTTTTGTCGTGTGGCACCTCGAGTTTTTTACGTAAACGGTACCGGCGAATTTCAACTCCTCTTAAACTGATATTCAATAACGACGACATCTCCTTACTGCTCATGTTCATCCTCAAATAAGCACATAGTTTTAAATCATTCGGGACCAGATCAGGATGCTGGGCTTTTAACTTTTTAAAGAAGCTCTCATGGGCTTCGTTAAAACTGTTCTCGAACAGGTGCCAGTCGCGTTCATCATTCATCCCGTCGTTGATCACCTTTTGTATTTTACGGGTCTGCTCTTCCGAAAGTTTCTTACCATTTTCATCCTTTAACTTGGTAATGTCGTCAGCCAGTTTTTGAAGCAACTCGTTTTTGTATACCAATGTCATTGCAGAATTAGCCAACTCCCTATTCTTCGAAGCAAGTTCAGCCTGGAGTTTTTCCGTTTGTAATTTAATAATCTGCTTTTCGCTTATTTCAGCTTCCTGCCTCAATTTTTCTTCCTGCTCTGCTTTTAAACGATCGGTAATTTTCTGACTATCACGCTGCAGTTTCTTTTCGTATATTTTTTTACCTAAAATTAAAACTGCCACAAACAGGATGGTATATAATAAAATAGCCCAATTGCTCAAATACCATGGTCGTAGGATGGTAAATGTATAAATGGTTTCATTACTTATTGTATTATCGTCAACTTTTGCCCTCACTTTAAAGGTATAAGTGCCTGCGCTTAAATTGGTGAAATCTTTTTGCGTAGCCGAAGACCAATCAGACCAGCTGTGTGAATAGCCTTCCAGATAAAACTGGTATTTCACTTTAGCTTGTCGGTAATAAGGAAGCGCATAAGAGATGCGGATATTGTTTCTGCTATTATGGATTTCTGCTTCTTCGTTGCTATTTCCACCTTCACTGATTAGTGAGAATTTGTCAGTAATATCTTCTACCCGTCTGATTAAAACAGAAGGTAGTTTTTTCTTTTCCTGGTTGAGCTGTTCAGTAGGATTATAGATTACAAAACCATCATCAACACTGATGAGATAAATGGAGTTACTGATGCGACTGATATTTTCATAGTATTGCACCATCCGGCCATCCAAAATGCTGAATTGATTAGAATCTATTTCAACCTTGCCCGGCTCACTAAAGTTAACCATTGCCGTTTTGCCATGATTAATAAACCAGTATTTTTTACTTCCTGCGGGGATGATTTTATTGGAAGTTTCGAATGAACCCAGGCTTTTATTGAGTGCCTCATATTTGGTGAATTTGTTGCTGAGTTCATCATAGGTATAAAAGCCTGCATCAGACGAAAAAACAATTTTATTCTCCAGGTTGAAAATGTTAATGTTATAATTACCGGGTAAGCCATTCTTCTCATCAAAGTATTTAGTGCTCGTTACTCTGGTGTAATCGGGGCTAAGGCTTAATTTAAATAAACCTTTATAGGCATGTCCAACCCAGATGTCTCCTCTGTTATCTTGTTCAACATATCTGGAAGGCGCTTCAAAGCCAGCTATTTTAGTCGCGAACTTTAATCCAGAACCTGGCGACTTAGTAAATAAAGATAAGCCTGTATAAGTTCCCTGAACAAGGTAATTTGGATTTGAATTTAGTTTTTTGATGGTCCAGCCACCGGCCGACCTCGATATCCATTCTATTTTATCGCCCAAAACTTTAAAGGTACCGCTGTTATGACCGCAAATTAGCTCATTATCGATAACTGTCAGCTCCCAAACCTGACCCTGCGAATTAGGAATTAAACGGAAATTGAAAGGCAAAAGATTATCTGGCGACCACTCGCTGTAAAACAGCCCTTGATTAGTGCCTAAGTAGATTTTATTGTTGAAAATAATACTGGAATAGACCGTTCCAAACTGACCAGTTTTATCGAAGTAAAAATATAAGGGCGAATTCAGTTCTATCCGGTCGATTCCGTTGTCAAGTCCTGTCCAGAGATTTTGCTCGTTATCCGCGTATAAGCTTAAAACCGTATTATTCTGCAAACCGCTAGATTTATTGATCCGCTGTACAATTTTTCCATTTTCATCGAGTATGATCAAACCGTTAAGAATGGTACCATATGCGAAATACTTGCCCAACAAACTTACTCCATTGTTGAGCTGGTAGGTTTTCAGGTAGTTATTAGCGGGAGTATTTAAAGGCGTAAAATCGTTGCCATCATAAGTAAACAATCCCTGTTTGCTTGTCCCGATAATCAGGCCAGTATGCTTATAGGGAAGAATAGATAATATACCCTCTTTGCCTAGTTTGTCACTATTGTGAATATAGACTAACTTGTTGCCGAGCAGTTCAAATAAGCCTTTTTCCAGCACTTCTATAAAGTATCTGTTATTTACCTTATGCAGAAATAGAAATGATGCCGGTGACTTTATCACCTCTATTTTATTATTTTTATAGATAAATATTTTGGAAAAGGACTGGAAGATTACCCTATCCGGATCGACATAGATTTTCCATACCTCATCATCTATTTTTATCCCTTTCGGCAGCAGACTGGTAAGTGAATGGTAGCTTAATTTATTGTTTTTAATTGCCCAGTAACCAAATTCGCCAAAACTACCGGTATAAATTTTTCCACTTTTATCGGTGGCTACAGCTCTAACAATCTGTCTGTTCGGCATTCGGTATTTCTGCCAGTAACGTCCATCGAAAGTTAACAATCCTTCCGCATTGCCAAAGTACATTACACCATTTTTATCTTTGGCTATGCTCCAGTTCTGATTTCCTGACGCATAAACCGCTTTTGGATAATTTTCAATGTAAGGAACGCCAATACTTTTAATTTCTGATGCGGCGCTGGTTATAGTAACGCAGGATAATAATAGTAAAAGCCTGAAGTAGTTTAGCATAAAGTGATATTGGGTACACCCATTATGCCACAAAGTAAAGAAAAATTGTTAGAACATGCGAGAGGTGATGGATGTTAAGGATTCAAGCATGAAAAGATCGAAATTTTAGTAGTTCCTAAAATTGCCGACATTTCGAGGGGTAATTTATTGCATTAAATCAATATTAGTGATATAAAATTTAAGGAAGTAGCGCACTAAACCTAAAGGATCAGCACGCTACACTGGCTAGTTCTTGACCGCCCATGAAACAAAAATAAAATATTTTATTTGCAAATCGGCTGCAACGAAGTCGAGAACCACGTAAGTGCTCAGCGAAGCTAAATCTGTTTCAACAGCGCTTTCCATTTCACTGCTTTCCAGTCGAAATGACGATCTTTCTATTAATTTTCTCTACCCTTTTACCGCTACCGGCTGCGGAACCTTCACATAGTAACCTGTACCATCGTAAGGGCGTTTGCGCGGATTGGTTGTGCATGCTACCGAGCAGCAGCCCTGAAGCTGTTCTCCACAGGCGTCACATTGGGTAATATGCTCATTGCACTCAGGATTGGCACAGTTAATCATTTTTGGCGTCGTAACTCCGCAATTATAACAAACTGAAACCACTGTTGGGTTAACCTGGTTCACATCCACCGCTATTCGGTTATCGAATACGTAACATTTACCTTCGAAATCTTTTCCGCCAGCTTCCTTGCCATATTTGATGATGCCACCATGTAATTGATAAACATCGTTAAAGCCATGGTGTAACAATAGGGCAGATGCTTTTTCGCATTTAATCCCACCCGTGCAATAAGTAAGTATTTTTTTGTCTTTATATTGGGCAAGCTGGTTAATCTGCTCAGGAAAATCACGGAAATTCTCTATGTCGAGGGTTACCGCATTTTTAAATTTGCCAAGATTATGTTCATAATTGGAACGTACATCCAGGATTACTACATCCTCGTCATCCTTCATTTTCATAAAATCGACCGGTTCTAAGTGCTTACCGGTTTGTTTGTTGGGATCGATAATTGTCGTGTCCCTTAAACCAGAATGCACAATTTCCGATTTGTAACGGCAATGCATTTTCAAAAATGAAAGCTCTTCTACGTCGTCAATTTTAAATTCTGTTTTGGCAAACCTTTCATCAGCATGTATCGCTTTCATATAAGCTTCGCAGGCTTCCGGAGTGCCCGATATGGTACCGTTTAACCCTTCGTCGGCCACGATGATACGGCCAACAAGACCTAAAGATTTGCAAAATTTAAGATGATCGGCTGCAAATTGCTCTGCCTCTGCTATGTGGCTATAGCAATAGTAAAGTAGTGTCTGATATTTTTTCATAACGCTGTTGATACCGTTGCAAACGGCGTTTAAAGCGGTGCAAAGATAGTAAAAAAGGTTGAAGGTAGAAGGGGCTTAAGAAGGAAGGTTTTTTATGATGTAAAATGGAAAATGTAGAATGGATTGCAAACCGCCCTTTCAGCAACTTCTTTACTGAATAGATAAATTATATAAAAAAGTAAGATGGAAAATGTGTTGTCTACCATCATCCATCTTACATAAAATATCTTCCCTATTAGAATCCGTACGCGATCCTGAATCCCTGCGTCAACTTACGTCCGCCATCATAGGCAAAGCCGTAGCTGGCACGCAATACCAGGCGTTGGATACCGAAATAGAATTCTTTATAATTCCTTTTTTCGGGAGACGATAAATAACCTCCACCAATAAATTCCTCCAGTTTTGCTTTACGCAACAAGGGAATTTTATTCATAAAGAAACCCGCAAAATTATGTTCTAAATGGGCTTCGAAATACTGTTGATTGGTGCTAAACTGATAGAAGTCGAGGTACTGAAATTTTCTGATATTAGGAGGGAAAATAGTCGAGATGTTACCTGCGAAATGTTTGAAGTCAGGATAATACATGTTTTTATTGTTCAAAAATTTACCCACACCGGCCAAAAAAGAGGTATAGCCCCATAATCCCATCCCGATCCTGTCTTGAGAAACTTCCAGCTTCACAAAATCGTAGTCAATATCGCTGTTCAATACACCATTAAAACCTTTTTTATATAATAATGTAATTTTTGGGAACTTCGATTCGGTATAAAACTTGCCATCCGGACGGGTGATATACTGCTGTCCGAAGGTATAGGTTAAACTTGCCGTTGCGCTGAAAGAATTATATGTAGGGAACAGCGGTATCTCTTCATTTGGACTGAAAGGGTTGTTCGAAGTAAATTCGAGGTCCTTAACGTCTATAAATTTGAAGTTGGTATTATTGGTGAGGTTTTTATTCCTGCTATAATCCAAGGCCAAACTTCCCTGAAGGCCGGAGACGAGCTCGCGGGTGGTATTAATATTTATAAAGCTCTTTTCGTAAAATTTGGCAAAGTTTTTTTCATAAAATAATGAGTTAATGGTATTGCCAAGCTGTGTCATAGAGCCCAGATTGTTCAGATCGAATATCCCATTTCCGAATGATGCGCCAACACTGGCCCGCTTACGTGGGTTGTAATAATAGCTTCCGCTCAGACTTCCGGTAAGCTTCTGGTTGGCGAAACCAAACCTCAACTCAGGTCGGATGGAATAAGATCTTCTGTTCTCAAAATCCTTACGATAGGTAACACCATATTTTATGGCAAATCCTTCTACTGTATTGTAAAATATAGCTTTTAATACAGGGTCGAAACTCCAATACTCTTTATCGTACCGATCATTGATACTTACACCCCTGAGCAAAAGCTTACCTATTCCGAATTTGTTATTTTCTCTTTCAAGAGAATCGAGATATTTTTTCGATTCTTTTAGTTTCGCTATGCTATCTTTTTTGACATAGTTGATCTTTTCGTCTTCCGTTAGCGGGATAGGCCTGTTGTTTTTCCAATAAATGGAATCTTTTTTATTTACCATTTCGGTAACTTTTAAGATCTCCCCATTAAAAAAGTGTTTTGGGAATTTAGGATCAAGGTTATAATTGCTGTAAATACCAACATAATAACCGTCTATTTTAAATCCCAGCACATTACCGCCAAATTTAAAGTTAATGGCAGTAGGCATATACGCTTCATTAACCTTGGTAAACTGCTGGCTGATGTGCAGCGTATCAATAAAATTGATGCCTGCTTTTTTGGTGAGGTAAACATCGGTATTGTAAATTCTCCAGCTATTATCGATAATATAAATAATTCCCCTGAAAACAGGGTCGTTCTCGCGACGTGGAATCACTTCTATTTTATGGATAGTTTCCCCATTTTCATTGCTTTCCCCTAATAATTTATATTTATAATAAAAAAGGGCATTATCTGCGATAGGTGAAATGTATCCTCTTGTACTCAATTTGTTTTCGAGCAGGTAATTATCGTAAAAATTGATGATCAGATCGGATGCCTTATTAAAACTGAATGTATTGTTTCGGCCGGCAACTTTTGATGAAATCATTTCTTCGTGTACCTCATTGGGCCGTCTGAAATTAAATTTGCTCTGCGATTCTGAAAGGTAAATAATACCCCTCCGGTTAGTGTCAAGTTCCAAAATTTTCTGTATATCCTGACCGAAGAATTTTTTAGGTGCGCCTTTTAACCTTTGCACTCCTTTAATGTATACATCACAGCTAAACGCTTTAACTTCATTCAAGTGTGCTTTTCGTTCTTTAATGGCTTTGCGGATAATGGCATAGGCCGGATCTTCAGCACTGGCCGTGATATTCACGTTTTCTAGCGTATAACTTTCTGATGTTAAGATAACGTTGAGCGATTGATCTGCAGATAAATTGACAATATGATCTTGTTGTTTATAACCAACAGCCCTAAAACTTAAAGTGTATTGACCATTTTTGAGTTTTAACGCATATTTTCCATCAACATTTGCTGATGTTCCTTTGGTGGTATTTTTTAAATAAACAGTTGCAAAAGGAATAGGTTGGCCGCTATTATCTTTAACCATTCCGGTGATGGTAGATTGCTGAGCTAAAATAATATTGGTAAATCCGCAAAAAAACAGGAGCGATAAAATTCTTATCATATGTTGGGTTAGTAAGCTATAAATATCGAATAACTTTAACACTATACACATAGGTGAGTGTTAAAGTTTGTTAAGATCGAAAAAAAAATAATCAGGATAGATGTTGTTTAAAGATTCGTCATAGAAATGCGGAGCTGATCAGTGAAATATTTGTATTCAAAATGTTGGGATAAAATTGCCCTTTTGGGTCGGAAAAGACTTTTTTTTATAACTTTGGTGCTAAATCAACCATTAAAAAAAGGCCATGTACAAAACATTACAACCTGTTCTTCAAAAGGAACTTGAAGAAATCGAAAACGCTGGATTATTTAAACGCGAACGTATCATCATCACCCCTCAGGGTGCCGACATTAAAGTAAGCGGTGGTACTGAAGTGGTTAACTTTTGTGCTAATAATTATTTAGGCCTTTCTTCTCATCCCAAAGTGATAGAAGCAGCTAAGAAAGCAATCGACGATCATGGCTATGGAATGTCTTCAGTTCGTTTTATCTGTGGTACACAAGATGTGCACAAAGAACTTGAAGCAAAGATCTCTAAATTTTTAGGAACTGAGGACACTATTTTGTATGCTGCTGCTTTTGATGCAAACGGAGGGGTTTTTGAGCCATTGTTTAGTGCTGAAGATGCTATTATTTCTGATGAGTTAAATCATGCGTCAATTATAGATGGGGTAAGGTTGTGTAAAGCACAGCGTTTCCGTTATAAAAATGCCGATATGGACGATTTGGAAAAACAGTTAATCGCGGCCAAAGATTGCAGGCACAGGATTATTGTAACTGATGGCGCTTTCTCTATGGACGGTTCTGTAGCACCACTGGATAAAATTGCAGATTTGGCTGATAAATACGAGGCATTAATTATGATCGATGAATCGCACTGTACTGGTTTTATTGGTAAAAACGGTCGCGGAACTCATGAGCATTTTAATGTAATGGACCGTATCGATATCATTACCGGTACATTGGGTAAGGCTTTAGGCGGTGCATCGGGTGGTTTTACTTCAGGCAAGAAAGAAATTATTGATATGTTACGCCAGCGTTCACGCCCGTATTTGTTCTCTAACACTTTAGCGCCGGCAATTGCAGGAGCATCTATAGCGGTATTAGATATGCTGAGCGAAACCACATCATTAAGGGATAAATTAGAAAAAAACACCAAATATTTCCGTGCAAAAATGACAGAAGCAGGTTTTGATATTAAACCTGGTTTCCATCCAATTGTTCCGGTAATGTTGTATGATGCTAAAATTGCACAACAATTTGCTGCTAAAATGTTAGCAGAAGGAATTTATGTAATCGGGTTCTTTTATCCAGTTGTGCCTCAGGGCAAAGCCAGAATCCGTGTACAATTATCTGCCGGGCACGAGCAGCACCACTTAGATAAAGCCATTGCCGCATTTACTAAAGTGGGAAAAGAATTAGGGGTAATTTAAAATCCATAAATTTATATAAACAACAAAAGCCGCGGTAAGTGGCTTTTGTTGTTTATGGGTTCATTTTCTTTTATAATGGCATTGTAAACAGATTATTTGAACCGGTCAAGCTTAAAATTATTGAATAATTTGCTGTATATTTGATGCCATGTTACAGGACAAAATAGCACAGTATACCGAGAAAATTAATGCTTTCGTAACTGAAAAGGCAGACGAGTTAGAGCAGTTCCGCATTAAATATTTAGGAAGCAAAGGCATCATTAAGGAGATTTTCGACGAATTCAAATCTGTTTCTGTTGAAGAAAAAAGATCGTTGGGCAAGGTTCTAAATGAATTTAAACAATTAGCCGAATCAAAATACATTACACTAAAAGAAGCAACCGAAAGTACTGATGCTAAAAGTGAAAGTACGCAATTGGATTTAACTTTGCCTGGCGAAGGTTTCGAGATCGGTTCGCGCCATCCTCTGGCTCTGGTGCGTAGAGAAATTGTGGAGATTTTTGCCAAACTGGGTTTCACTGTAGCAGAAGGCCCCGAAATTGAAGATGATTGGCATAATTTCTCGGCCCTGAACTTTCCGGAAGAGCATCCGGCAAGAGATATGCAAGATACTTTCTTTATTAAAAAGGGAGGTGAGAAAGGAGATATAGCCTTACGTACACATACTTCTTCGGTGCAAGTAAGAATGATGGAACAAGGCCAGCCGCCATTCAGGGCAATTATGCCAGGCCGTGTTTACCGAAACGAAGCCATTTCTGCGCGTGCACACTGCTTTTTCCACCAGATAGAAGGTTTATATGTGGATGAAAATGTTTCATTTGCAGATTTAAAGCAGACTTTGTTTTATTTTGTGCAGGAATTATATGGAGAAGGTACGAAGGTGCGTTTCCGTCCATCATATTTCCCTTTTACCGAACCGTCTGCAGAGATGGATATTTCTTGTACCATTTGTAAAGGCTCCGGTTGCCAGCTTTGTAAATACAGTGGTTGGGTAGAAATTTTAGGCTGTGGCATGGTAGATCCGAATGTTTTGGAAAACTGCGGTATTGACTCAAAAAAATATAGTGGTTTTGCATTTGGAATGGGGATTGAACGTATTGCCAATCTAAAGTATGAAATTAAAGATTTGCGTTTATTTTCTGAAAATGATGCACGTTTCTTAAAGCAATTTAAATCTGCTTTAATTTAATGACGAAATATCTATATAGCATATTGTTTGTACTCCTTATGGTTACGGGTTGTGGTAAAAACCAGGGTTTTATTCCTGAGGTACCTGTAAACTATAACGTAACGATAACGGAATTTAGCTTAAAGGCAGTAAACAATGTCTTGGTTGTTTCAAACAATGGAGTGGGTGGATTGCTGATTGTAAAAACGCCGCTCGGTGGATATGTTGCCTTTGATCGATGCAGCACGGTAAATCCGGAAAAGATTTGCAAAGTAACACCTGACGATAGCGGTGTAACGGCTACCGATCCTTGTTCGGGCGCCAAATTTTCGCTGCTTGATGGTAGTCCACAAAAAGCGCCTGCCGAAAGAAGCCTGAAAGCCTATAATATTTCTTTGCAAGGCAACACATTATTACACGTAAGCAATTAAGATGGAAGCTGAAAAAATAAAAGAAACAGTAAAAAAAGCTGCCAAAGAATTATTTCGAAAATACGGTTACCATAAAACCAGTGTAAATGAAATTGCAAAAAAGGCCCGTATAGCCAAAGCAACCATTTACAAATATTTTGAGAGTAAAGAACAGGTTTTGGATAGTATTCTGATGGATTATCTGGACCAGAATCTTTATGAGATATTAAACAATAAGGTAAGTTACGCTTCAGAAGAGGAACACCTGAAAGCATTGGTAATGAAAACGAGCCGTTTGTCATTTACTGCCTGTAATGAGTTTATCGGCTGGGATTTTGTTCGTGAAAATGCAAATTCGCAAGAGTTTTTGAAACATCTATCAGACCAGTTAGAGGCTTTATTGTTGGCTGCTTACCTGCAACTGGATAATTTTAAAAACAATCCGGCAAGAAGAGAAGGACTGGCATTTTTACTTAAAGCAAGTAAAAGTATCGTATTTTCATTTGCCTTTACCTCAGTTAGCGATTCTGATGTACGTAAGAATTTTGTGAGTTTTCAGAAAGAAATATTGCCATTTTTAGTAAAAGCAGCACTGTAAATTGAAAAGTCGTCCTTCTCGACTGAAGCATAGCGAAATGGAGAGATCTATCAAAGCAGATTTAGCTTCGCTGAGCACTTCTTGGTTCTCGGCTCGTTGCGCTCCGCTAGAAATGACGGTAACTTTGGCTATTGATTATAATAATCTTTCATCTTAAATTTTTGCACCGTTCTTTTTACTTTTTCATCAACATTTTTTTGTGTAATTACCGTCACGATATCGGCAATGCTGGAGTCTTCAATAACTGATGAGTCTTCGTAAAGTACGTTCTTAGTGTTAAATTTATAGTTTATGGTTTTATCAAAGCAACAACCATCTTTTTGATGGGTAGCAATTTGCTTTGTTTTTTTGTCAAAATCAAACATGCCAAGGTTTTCGCTGGCCAGTTTGGTCAGTTCCTCGCTTTTTAGAAATTTATTTTCTTTTGATGATAAATAAACGTCGTACGATGGGCTATCATAAGCGCCATTACTACCGTTTCTGATGGCAAGATCTTCAAGACCGTCAAAATTAAAATCGCCGAAAATTAAAGGCGTTTGGTATTTGCCAAGTTCCAGCCATCCAAGTTTGGCATTTTGAGTGGCTGTTAAGCCGAAGTCCAGGTCTTCAGAGTGAAAAATATCTGTTTCTCTATCTGTAACTTTTTCATAAATAATAATTGTGGCTTTTCCGCTACAGGCATTTCCTTCACATTTCTCGACAAAAATTTTGGCCTTGTATTGGTCAGAACTGTTGTTTGCCAGAAACTTAAATTGAGCTTGTGAACTACTGAAAAGAAGCAAAATACCACAAAAGATGAACAGACTTTTCATTAACTATTTTTGGGTAAAATTACGCCAATATCATCTACCAAAAAGTTAAAAAAGGTTAACGTTTTCTTTTCCTCGTTTTGATATAGCTTTGTACAGCAGCTTTAGTGGTAAGCCAATCTCTACCCTCTTTATAAGCATCTATTTTTCCTTGCCTGGCCAGTAAGCTCACATACTCCTGGCCATAAGGAACATCAGGTTCTGAAACGATATTGGAGATGGGTTCATAATCACCATAATGGTTTCCTGGTAATGCATTTATATAGATATTTAATGAGCGTTCTAGAGCTTGCAACATCAATAAACAAAGTTTATGGTAATTGCCCTTGTTTGCCTGGTTAAGCGCTTCGTAGTATTTCTTTCTATCGTTTTTGAGGATGATAGCAGGGGGGAAGCCTCTTCGCATAAGTAATAAATTCATGGCAAGCCTAACGGTACGCCCATTCCCATCAAAAAAAGGATGTATCCAAACGAGTTTATGATGAAAAATACTGGCTAATATGATATCGCTTAAACCTAATGGGTTATCGTTTATGAAGGTGATCAGTTGATCTAACAAATCGGAAACCTTATTGGCACTGGGTGGCGTAAAATTTGCGCCTACAATGCGCACACCGCCATTTCTTAAACGGCCCGCGTAATCATCTTCAATACTTCTGAGTACCAGGCCATGAAGCGATAAAATGTCAATGCTTCTGAGGGTATAATCTTTATTAACCAAAGTGTACAGGTAATCGATAGCTTTTTCGTGGTTATAAGCTTCGAAATGTTCCCGTAACGATTTGCCTTTAACTGTTATACCCTCCTGTAAAACCATCTGGGTTTCTTTCAGGCTTAAAGTATTTCCCTCTATGCTATTGGAGTTATACGTCCACTCGAGGGTGAGATCTTCTCTGATACGGTTTAGAGCGCTATTAGGCAAAGGCCTTGAAGTTTCTAACCTGGCCTTTTTCTCATATAACCTTTCTATTTGCGGTAATAGCTCTTCTAAATCGCTTAAATCAAAATCCCACATGCCCAAAGGTAATAATATCGGATGATATAAAAAATTAAACTATCCGATATTAAAATTTTTCCTTCAAAAAAAATGATAACAATGTGTTATCATTTCAAAATGCTTTCAGGCTGTCTTATTCCCACTTAAATACTTTTACCGCGACGGCGTAAATACCAATTCCCCAAAGCAATAGAATCATAATCTGAAACTTAACATCCCATAATTCTAAACCTTCGAAAGCTACTTTGCGCATGGCATCATTTAAATAGGTAAGCGGTAACGCCCTGCTGATTGGCTGTAGCCAACCCGGGAAAGCCTCGATAGAAAAGAATGTACCCGATAGTAAAAACTGTGGCAAGGTAATGATATTTGATATTGGAGGTACCATGCTTTCGCTTTTGGCGATGCCTGAAATAATAAAACCAAAGCCCATAAAAACGATGACCCCAAGGGTGGCCAGTATAAGCATGTTGACGACCGTAAGCACTCCGTGGACGAGTGTGAAGCCAAAAAAGAAATGGCCAATTAAAATGATAAATAAGGCGCCGATTAAGGCAAAGCCTATACGGGCAATCCCTTCGCCGATAACAATGCTCGATCGCCTCACAGGAGTAGCAAAAAAGCGTTTGATTACTAAGGTTTGGCGCAGACTTAAAAATACGAATGCCGTTCCGAAAACGCCCGTGCTTAATAGCGAAAAGCCCAATTGGCCGGGAAGGATAAAGTCAATCGTTTTATACTCTCGACCTGTAATGGTACTTTCTTTAATTTCTGCAACGGCGGGCTTTAATGTCTTGTCGTAAAAGATGTTGTTTAAAATTGATTTTAAAATTCCACCTTTATCTCTCGATGCCGAAGTATAAACCACATTAACCGAATAGGCGGCAGAATTTACTTTTCTATGTACATCAATCATGGCATCAACATTGCCCTTTTCCAGTAACTTATCGAACTCGGTTTTTGATTTATCTTTTACCAAACGGATCATGCCTGTTTTTTCCAGCATACCCATTACGGGGTTATTTACATCCGAACCTGGCATTACTCCAACATCGATACGGGTTCCGCCGCCACCTAAGAATCCAAAAACAAGTATGAATATCAGGGGAAAAGCCAGGGTAAAAACCACCGCAGAGGGGCTCCGCATAATAGAACGGAAACTTGCTTTGGCAAGGGCAAGAGTTGCTGTAAGATTATTGTACCCCCCAGCCCCTGAAGGAGAGTTTGATTTTTTTTTGTGTATATCTGTTTGCATATTGGTTTCGCTGGATTTATTTAAAAAATGTATGAAGCACATTAGGTTTCAAGTTCCCCTTTTAGGGGATAGTGGGCTATTCACGCCATTCCTGACCTGTAAGATGAATAAATACATCTTCCAGATTAGCCTTTTTAACCTCTTTTTTACGTTCAAAACCACTATTTACTAAATTATCTATCAAGTTATCAGGCGTGTCCAGCGCAATAATCTGTCCGCGTTCCACAAAGGCAACGCGGTCGCAAAGCTGTTCAGCCTCATCCATGTAGTGTGTGGTAATAACCACCGTTGTACCTGCATTCCGGATTTCTGTAATCAGGTCCCAAAGATTCCTGCGTGCCTGTGGATCTAAACCTGTTGTGGGCTCATCCAGAAAAATAATTTTTGGTTGGTTGATTAGGGTCGTAGCTATTGAGAAGCGTTGTTTTTGCCCACCTGAAAGTGCTTTGTATTTAGCTTTTGCCTTATCCTGAAGGTTTACTTTTTCCAACATCTCCATGGGTTTAATGTTGGCACCGTATAAACCGGCAAAAAGTTCAACGAGTTCGATCAGGTTTAGATTTGGATAATAACCGGCTGCCTGTAGCTGTACACCAATAATCTGTTTGATATCCTGTGGATGTTTGTCAACAGAAAAACCATCAACAATAATTTCACCAGATGTTTTGTCTCTCAATGTTTCGATAATTTCGAGTGTTGTGGTTTTTCCTGCTCCGTTAGGACCAAGCAGTCCGAAAATTTCATGCTCGTAAACCTCAAAACTAAGCCCTTGAACGGCTACAAAATCATCATATTTTTTTACCAGGTCTTTAACACTGATAATGGCTTTTTTTGTTTCCATATTGCGAATGTAAGGAGCTTTAAATGAATAGGGAATGAATTTTTGAATACATTGATGAAAATGTCGGTAAAATGATGTTTAAGGTAGGTAAAACCATCACTTAATATTTTTTAGGGTTACAATGATAATGCTTTAATTTATCGAATCTGTTTTATAGTTGTTTTTGGTTAATTAAAAGCTTCATCAAAAACAATATTATTTTTGAAAAAATGAATGTATCACTGGTTGGGACTCTATTGCTCGGCATAGCATATGATTTTCTGTAAATGCAGTCATATTGCAACCTTTGTTTCTCGGGATTTTGGTAACCCGGTATCTTTTTTCCAAAGTGAGTGCCTAGAGAATTTTAATTTAAATAAAAAAACACTGCCAACAGAAATGAGCAGTGTTTTAATGCTTTAATATAAAAAATAATTTTTACCAGGCTAATTCGCCTTTCATTACTTCAACGAAATCATCGAATAAGTAACGTGAATCGTGTGGACCTGGCGAAGATTCTGGGTGATATTGAACCGAGAATGCTTTTTTGCCTTTAACACGGATGCCCTCAATTGATTTATCGTTTAAGTTAACATGTGTAATTTCTACCTTGTCAGAGTTTCTAACTTCATCGGGTATTACACCAAAACCATGGTTCTGTGAGGTAACCTCGCAGTGGTTTTTGATGATATTTTTAACCGGATGGTTTAAACCACGGTGACCATTAAACATTTTCATGGTGCCGATACCGTTAGCTTCGGCCAATAGTTGGTGACCTAAGCAGATCCCGAATAATGGCTTGTCAACTGCTAGAATTTCTTTGATCGTTTCCACTGCATAAGGCATTACCGAAGGATCGCCGGGTCCGTTTGAAATAAAGTAGCCATCAGGGCTAAATTTTTCCATTTCGGCAAAAGTGGTTTTAGCCGGAAAAACCTGAACATAGATGTCGCGGTTTTCAAAGCTGCGCAAAATGTTTTTCTTGATGCCTAAATCAAGTGCTGCTACTTTCAAGCTCGCCTCAGGATTGCCATAAAAATATGGTTCGCTGGTGCTTACTTTAGAAGAAAGCTCTAAACCTTCCATTGAAGGTACTTCAGCTAATTTTTGTTTTAATTCTTCTAAATCAGTGATTTCTGAAGAAATAATCGCATTCATGGCACCTTTGTCTCTAATATGGCGCACCAATGCACGTGTATCGATATCTGCAATAGCAACCAGGTTATCGTTCTGGAAATAATCCTGGATAGATTCAGTAGCTTCTTTACGGCTGTAAATGATATTGTAATTTTTACAAACCAAACCAGCAATTTTGATTGATCCCGATTCGATTTCATCTTTGTGGATACCATAATTACCAATATGTGCATTTGTGGTAACCATTATCTGTCCAAAGTAACTTGGATCGGTGAAAATTTCCTGGTAACCTGTCATCCCGGTATTAAAACAAATTTCGCCGGTAGTAGTTCCAATTTTCCCGGCCGCTTTGCCGTAAAAAACCGTGCCATCGGCCAGTAATAAAATCGCAGGTAACTTGGTGTAGTTAGTCATGGTAATTACAATATGGATTTTGATTTAAAAAAGAGTTGAAAAAAGAATGGCTTTCGGCATTAAAACCGTATTTGCAGGGTACAAAAAAAGATGAAGATATCCCGTCCATTTCGGGGTACAAAGATAGAATTTTAGATTGGAAATCTAAAGAGAAAAATGAAATAAGGCAGAAGCTAAAAGCAAAAAGATTAAAGTATTAAAGCCACATCAGTATAAAAAAGATTTTAGTTTGAGACCGCTTTGGTCTTTTACCTTTCGTCTTTCAGCTTAATTAAAGAAAAAACAATACTTTTGGCAACACAAAACAAATCCCATGTCGGTACATAAAGAAATCAAACGCGTTACCACGCATATTTTACAGGAAATGAAAGAGCGTGGTGAAAAAATATCAATGCTTACGGCTTACGATTATTCGATGGCAACCATTTTGGATGATGCAGGATTGGACGTTTTATTGGTTGGCGATTCTGCGTCAAATGTAATGGCTGGTCATGAAACAACTTTGCCCATCACGTTAGATCAGATGATTTACCACGCTGCATCTGTAATCAGAGCCGTTAAACGAGCCTTTGTTGTGGTTGATTTACCTTTTGGCTCTTATCAGGGAAATTCAAAGGAAGCTTTGAATTCAGCGATCAGGATTATGAAAGAATCAGGTGCTCATGGTGTTAAACTGGAAGGCGGAGAAGAAATTATCGAATCTGTTCAACGAATTATTACGGCAGGAATTCCTGTCATGGGACACCTGGGTTTAACTCCCCAGTCTATTTATAAATTTGGAACCTATACCGTTCGTGCAAAGGAAGAAGAAGAGGCTAATAAGTTGAAAACCGATGTTTTGGCTTTGCAGGCTGCGGGTTGTTTTGCCATTGTATTGGAAAAAATCCCTGCTGCACTAGGTAAAGAAGTTACAGAAAGTCTACATATTCCAACTATTGGCATTGGTGCCGGACCAGACTGCGACGGACAGGTTTTGGTGGTAAATGATATGATTGGTTTAACCAAAGGATTTAAACCACGCTTTTTACGCCAATATATTAATCTTTACGATGAAATTTTAGGTGCAGCGCAGTCTTATATCCGCGATGTAAAAGGAAATGATTTCCCGAACGAAAAAGAACAGTACTAGGTTGGAGTTTGGCGTTTTGAGTTTGGCGTTTTTTAAGGCGCAGATAACCTTCCAACCATCAATAATTAGTAGCTAAATGATTAACCAATAAACTTTCGCATTAGCCGATTTGCTTTATCAAATAAACTAATGACGGATGAACCAATGAACTAACCAATGCCAATTACCGATAACGACATCCTTTTTGAAGACAATCATTTAATCGCTATTAATAAAAGAGCAGGTGATATTGTGCAGGTTGATGAAACTGGCGACGAGCCATTGGACGAGCAGGTAAAAAAATATATCGCTAAAAAATACAATAAGCCAAATGGTGCTTTTTTAGGGGTAGTACACCGTTTAGACCGTCCAGTGAGCGGCGTAATTTTATTTGCTAAAACGAGTAAGGCTTTAGAACGTATGAATGCCGTATTCAAAAACAGAGAGGTAAAGAAAACTTATTGGGCTGTGGTGAAGAATAAGCCGGAGAAAGAATCGGCTACATTGGTACACTGGCTGGTTAAAAATCCACAAAAAAATGTGGTTTCTTATTACAATACAGAGATTACGGGCAGTCAACGTGCCGAGCTTTCATATAAAGTAAAAGCTAAAGTAGGCGATTATTATCTTTTGGAAGTTGATCCTTTAACAGGCCGCTCACACCAGATTAGGGTTCAGCTATCCTCAATGGGCTGTCCAATTATGGGTGATAACAAATATGGTTATCCACGTGGAAGCAGAAAAGGAAGTATTTGCCTGCATGCCCGTAGATTACAGTTTATACACCCCGTAAAAAAGGAACCGGTAAACATATTTGCCAAATTACCTGTTGACGGATTTTGGGAAAGATTTGAGGATTTATAGTTCAATGCCAGGATAAGTAATTCATAACTTCCCGGGATATTTATTTAATAATTTCTTTGGAGTTACCCTCGTTTCGAGCGAATTGCAGCGAAGTCGAGAAATCTATGGTACCAGACAACAGATTTCTCCACTGCTGTCGAAATGACAACTTTTGAATGAAGATGACGAAGTATTATTTACAATCAATTTTTTCGAAAGTCATCGATCCATCAAACTTTAGTTTGCTCAGATCTTTAAACTTGCTTTCTCCATTTACTTCCTGTACATCACCAAATCCCTCTGTTAGCTGATTACCCTTTTTCAAAAAGGCTACTTCTCTTACCGATGTTTTGCCTTCAGATTGAAAGGTGTAGTTCGCAATGATGGTATCACCTTTGATAATACCGGCTATTGTACCCGCATTTTTATCTTTTTCGTATAAATTATAGCCTAGCGTACCTGTTAATTTATTATCCACTGTTTTTAACGATAGGGTAGCGGTATCACGGTTTTTAATGTATTGGTAACACTGAACCGAATCAGTTGTCACGGCTGCATTGGCTACAATAGTGGAATCTATTTTGGCCTGTGTTTTTTTGGCTGTTCCGCCCTGGCATGATGCCATCATTAAAGTGGCGGCTCCTAGTATGGGGATAATGTTTTTCATTACAATACGTTTTGCTTATTAAAAATGAATTAACAATAAGCAAAGCCCCTGCCAAAATTTTATACTGTTTGCAGGGTACCGCTGGTTTTAAAGCCAGGCAATACAAACGTATTTTATTCGGTTTAATAATTTGATCAATAAAGTCTTATATTGAAAAGGATAGGGAAATGCTGGTGCCTTTTTGTTCTTCGGATTTGATATCAACATCTATTTTATGGAACCGGGCAATACTTTGTACAATGGCCAGGCCCAGGCCAAATCCATTTTCTTCTGAATTTCCTCTTTTAAAACGATCAAAAGCATTTTCTACCAGTTCTTTGCTCATACCTGTTCCGGTATCGCTGATGGTGAGGATATATCTGTCACTTTCGGTTTTATCAGTTATGGTAATCGTTCCATTATCAACGTTGTATTTAATGGCATTGTTGATGATGTTGATTAAAAGCGTATGTATCAGTGCTTTGTTTCCTGTAAAATGAAAATCTTTTGAAAGGCGGGCACTGTAACTAATGTTTTTATCCGCTATCCGATCTTCCAGATCCTCATGTATATCATCAATTTCTTGGTTAAGGCTGATTTCTTCCGTTTTTAGGTACTGATTGTTTTCAACTTTTGAAATGAGTAGCAGACTGTTGATAATCAGCTTTAAGCGGTTCAGGGTTTTTAATGAGGCGTATATTTTATTTTCATGCTCAACGGGAATATCCGGTGTATTAAGCATATTTTCAAATCGTGTACTTAAAATCGAAATAGGGGTAAGCAACTCATGCGAAACGTTGGCAATAAACTGCTTTTCTAAGGCAAAAAGTGTATTTATTTTTCGCATTAAAGAGTTTATGCTGTTGTCAAGGATTTTAAAATCGCTGGTGCTGGTTGGGATGTTCTGGTAATTATAATGGCTGGGATCATCAACCAGGTTAATCTTTTTATCGATAATCCTATAAAATGGTTTAAGTAAAAAGTTAGAAAAAGTGTAATCGGCTATCAATGTAATCAGCAATGCAGCCACAAGTACGATCAGCATATAAAAACGGATCGAATTTTTGATAGACTGAAGTGCTGTCATGGTTTCACCGATCTCCAGGTTATACCAGTTTTTGTGATAAGAGAATTTATAATTTAAAATGCGGTATACTTCAATATCACCTTCAATCTCTCTTTTTTCCGTAAATACCTTTGCTGTCGAATCCTTTTGATTGTCGGGAAGAACTGTTAATACAATAAATTCTTCCTTCAAAATATTATAGTCAGTAAATGATTGTTCTTTATTTAAAAGGCTGTCGATTTCATTATCATTCAGGTGTTTGATGATTTTGTTCTTTTTTTTAATCAAACGGTTATCAAGCTGGTTGTAAGCCAGTCTATCTAATGAAAATAAAATGATAGCACCTAATACCAGAATGATGGCAACCTTGGTTACGGCATTATATAAAGAAAACTTAACCTGTAGTTTCATTTAGATGATGATGGTTTATGTAAGATGGATGAGGTTTCATTTTGGTTGGGTGAACGGGCTAATTGGTTAATTGACGCCCTGCGCCAAACGCCCAACCCTAAAACTCACTAGCAATTGATTCTATAACCTATGCTTCTTACCGTTTCAAACCAATCTATTGGCGTAACCCCGGCGAGTTTTTTTCGTAAGTTTTTAACATGTACATCCACAAAGTTTGAGTCAGAGTTGACCTCTAAAATATCGCCCCAAACATGTTCAGTTAAACTCATTCTCGATACTACACGATTTTTGTTCAACACCAGATAGTTAAATATTTCGAACTCTTTTTTGGTGAGGTTTAATCTTTCATCGCCATAAGAAACTGTTCTGTTCTGAATATTGAGCAAAAAGTTGTGGATGTTTACCTCGTTTTTTTCTAATTTATGTTTTCTACGCGTAATGGCATGTATACGTGCTAAAAGTTCATTTAGGGAAAACGGCTTTGGCAGATAATCGTCTGCACCCTCATCAAGGCCTTTAATCCGGTCATCAACGGCACTGCGCGCTGTTAAAATAATTACGGCATCATCGCGGTCTTTCGTCGCTTTCAGCTGTTTTAAAATCTCAAAACCATCGCCATCCGGCAAGCCCAGGTCTAATAAAATGAAGTCATAATTATTTACAAAAATCTTTTCTTCAGCAGAAGATTTTTTCCAGGCATGCTCTACAATAAATCCTTCTTTGCTCAGGAATTCATCCATTTCAAGCGCGAGGCTTTTTTCATCTTCAACGATTAATACATTCATTTCAGCTAACTTTGTTTAATTTTTTACCGCCATGCGCTTTGCACTCAGCGCTATGCGTTTACCCTGCAACTAAGTTAATGTTTTTTAAGATGGTCTCGCAAGCATCTTTAATTTCTTCTTTGGTAATAATTAGCGGGGGGGCTATCCGCATAGAATTGCTGCAATGTAAAAACCAGTCTGACAATACGCCGTCTAAAATACAGGCATCGATAATTTTTTTATTAAGTTCGAAATTCTCAAACTCAACAGCGAGCATCAAACCTTTGCCCCTGATTTCTTTAATAGCCGGATGTTTTAAAAGCTGTTTAAATAACTGGCCTTTTTCTTCTACTTCCTCTACAATATGATTATCAACCAGGGTGCGTAAAGTTGCTAAGCCGGCAGCACAGCAAACCGGATGACCTCCAAAGGTAGTCATGTGGCCCAAGATTGGCGTATGCGATAATACCGACATAATCTCTAATGAGCTGATAAAAGCGCCTATTGGCATTCCGCCGCCAATTCCTTTTGCCAGTAACAGCACGTCTGGTACAACCTGGTAATGTTCAAAGGCAAACATTTTGCCACTGCGGCCAAAACCTGACTGTATTTCGTCAAAAATCAACAAGGTGCCTGTTTCTGTACATTTTGCCCGCAAAGCCCGCATGTAGCTTAAATCAGCCACACGTATTCCGGCTTCACCTTGTATAGGCTCGATAAACACAGCAGCAATGTCTGAAGTGATTTTTTCCAGGTCAGTAAGATTATTATGTTCAATAAAACTTACGTGCGGTAGGAAAGGACCGTATCCAGCAGAATAAAAATCACTTTCCATTAAACTTTCCGCGCCTTGGGTACTGCCATGATAAGCATTTTTACAGGCAATAAAACCTTTGCGGCCGGTATAACGTTTAGCCAGTTTCATGGCACCTTCTACAGCTTCTGTTCCAGAGTTTAAAAAATAGGTGCAGCTTAAACTTTCGGGTAAGATTTCGGCAAGTGCCTTTGCAAAATTAACCTGCGGTGTTTGAATATATTCACCATAAACCATCAGGTGCATATAGGTTGCTGCCTGATCTTGAATGGCTTTCACTACAGCAGGGTGGCAATGGCCAACATTGCTTACCCCGATGCCGGCAATAAGATCAATGTGTTTTTTATCCTGTGCATCGTAAATGTAGATGCCTTTTGCCCTTACGAATTCGAGCATCAGGGGCTCTGGAGAGGTTTGTGCATTATGTTGTAAAAACAACTGACGTTGGGTAAGCATGGTACAAAAGTACGGAAATGAAGAGTGCTTTAAAACAAAAAGACCTACATTTGCTGTAAGTCTTTTTCGTTAAGGCTTTTGCCCGCCCCTGTATCTGTTAAGCAACTCACGTTTAAAACCTTCCTGCGCCCTATAGAACTTACCTACCACTTTTATAGGCAAAGAAGACTTGAATTTGTTGTAATATTTTTTATTTAGATTCAGTTCTCTTTGTCTGAAATCAAACTCACTGGTAATTAAGTTCTGCACCTGCGCATCCGTTAAGTTATCAATTTCATCCACTTTTCTGAAAGAGATCATTTTCTGCATGCGTTCTTTGTGCAAAGAATTTAGCTCTGCCTGCATATCATTATAAATCGGCCAAAAAACCTTGGCTTCCTCTGGTGATAAATCCAGCTTTTGAGTAAAAAAAGCTATTTTAAGCGATTCTATTTCTTCTCCCCTTGGTCTTTGTGCCAGTAAGGTAGTGGGCAACAAAAACATTAAAGCAACAAAAAGTAAATTCTTCATTTCTGTATTAATTGTTTAATTCCTGGGCTAAATCCGATGATGAGAAATTGCTCAGAATGTAGTTTTCCATTTCTGTATCTGACGCAGAATTTGTTTTTATATTAGATGAGGTGGTATTTTGCGTTTCTAAATGATCAATGATCGTACTTTCGTCTATATCATATAATAACTGTTCGTTTGCCATTGCTTCTGCCGGTAATTGCAAACTGGCAGATGTTGAGTTATTCTGATAAAAATAAATACCAAAAGAGGCCATTAACAGGAAACAGGCTGCACTTACATATTTAACCATGTTTCTTCTCCATAAAGGAAGAACTTTGACTTCCTTTTTAGGTTCTAATGTAGCAACTCTGTCAGTAATTCTGCTTTGTAGTGTGTTGAAATAATTGTCAGGTACGGTGAATGCCTTTTCTGCAACAGGTATTTCAGACAGGGTAATTTGGGTTTGTATGCGTTCCGCTAAATCTTCAAAATACAGCTGCGGAACTTCAAAATCGTTGTTACTTGTTTTCTGCTTTAATCCATCTAAAAATATGGCAGAAAAAACGCCTTCTTCACAATTTTCGAAATATCCATCAGGAACGGAGAAAGGATTACGCTTCTCCAGAGCAGCAAGCGCAGGAGCTTCATTCATCCAATCGTTATTTTCTATATTTTCGTTCATCACAGATATATGATACAATTATCATGAAAAGGTTTAATAGTCTATTTCATCATTTGTAATAAAAGCTTCAATTTTTTTTGCAGCAATGTGAAATGAAGCTTTTAATGCCCCTACAGAGGTTCCTAATACTTCCGAAATCTCTTCATATTTCATATCATCAAAATATTTCATATTGAAGATAATGCGCTGTTTTTCCGGTAAGGTGAGGATTGCTTTTTGCAGTTTGAGCTGGAGTTTGTCGCCGTTAAAATAAGATGTTGCTACCAAATTATCGGCAAGTTCGGACGATACCTCATCCAAAGGTGTATTGTTTCGCTGCTTTTGTTTGTTAAGGAAAGTGATGGATTCGTTAGTGGCAATGCGGTAAATCCAGGTATAAAGCTGGGAATCATTTCTAAATTTATCGAGATTCTTCCAGACTTTAACAAATACCTCCTGCAAAAGATCATCACAGTCATCATGGTTTAAAACCAGCCTGCGGATGTGCCAATATATTTTTTGCTGATATTTTTTTAGTAACAGGTTAAAAGCTTCATTACGCGTTTGCTCAATGGCAAACATGGCAAGAATTTCTGAATCTTCAACTTGTTTCATTACATATAGATTTGAGATATGAGAATTGAGATATGAGATTTGATAGTTTCTCAAACCTCATATCTAATTTCTCAAATCTATTTTTTTCTGCCAATTACTTTTTGAGCTGCTTCAACAATGTTTATGGCATCCAAACCATATTTAGACATTAATTGATCTGGTGTTCCGCTTTCTCCAAAAGTATCGTTAGTGGCTACAAACTCTTGTGGAGTTGGTAGTTCAGTTGTTAATAAACGAGCTACGCTTTCGCCTAATCCGCCAAATTTATTGTGCTCTTCACAAGTAACCACGCATCCGGTTTTCTTAACGGATGTTAGAATGGCTTCATCATCCAAAGGTTTGATGGTATGGATGTTGATAATTTCAGCATCGATACCCAATTCAGCCAATTTTTCACCAGCCTCAATTGCTTTCCAAACCATATGGCCGGTAGCAATAATGGTCACATCTTTTCCTTCATTAACCATCCAGGCTTTACCAATTTCAAATTTTTGATCCGGATCTGTAAATACAGGAATTACCGGACGGCCAAAACGCAAATAAACCGGACCTTCGTACTCTGCAATGGCGATGGTAGCTGCTTTCGTCTGGTTATAATCGCAAGGATTGATTACGACCATACCTGGCAGCATTTTCATTAAACCAATATCTTCCAGGATTTGGTGTGTTGCACCATCTTCGCCTAAGGTTAATCCGGCGTGAGATGCACAAATTTTTACGTTTTTGTTCGAATAAGCTACCGATTGACGGATCTGGTCATAAACACGGCCAGTAGAGAAGTTGGCAAAAGTACCGGTAAAAGGAATTTTACCGCCAATGGTCATACCCGCTGCAATACCGATCATATTTGCTTCCGCGATACCAACCTGTGTAAAGCGCTCAGGGAAATCTTTAATAAAAGCGTCCATTTTAAGCGATCCAACTAAATCGGCACACAAGGCAACCACATTTTCGTTTTTCTTTCCAGCTTCATGTAAGCCAGCTCCAAAACCCGAACGTGTATCTTTTTTTTCTGTATATGTATATTTTTTCATTTTGTTTTAGATATGAGATATGAGATTTTAGATGTGAGATCAGGCGAACAATCGTCTCAAATCTCATATCTAGTGTCTCAAAATCTAATTTATAATCTAGGTTAATTATTTCTTAAATAGGAGATTTTAGATGTAAGATCGGACGAACACATGTCTCAAGTCTCATATCTATTGTCTCAAATCTAATTTAATAGTCCCCTAAAGTTTCTGGTAATTGTGCTAATGCAGCAGCTAATTGTTCATCATTTGGCGCTGTACCATGCCATTTATGGGTACCCATCATATAATCTACCCCGGCACCCATTTGTGTGCTCATTAAATTTAAGATCGGTTTACCTTTTCCTGTTAAGGTTTTTGCATAATGTAAACCCTCAACTATGGCCTTCATATCATTTCCATCAGTGTTGATTACATGCCAACCGAAAGCTTCGAATTTAGCTTGTAGATCATCCAGGGCAAGCACTTTGCTGGTAGGGCCATCAATCTGTTGTCCGTTATAATCAACTGATGCAATTAAATGGTCAACTTTATTAAAAGGGGCAAACATAGCTGCTTCCCAGTTTTGTCCTTCCTGTAATTCCCCATCACCTAATAGGGCAAAAATATAAGATTTATCGCCGTTCAACTTTTTAGCCAAGGCAGCACCAATAGCTACAGATAGCCCTTGACCTAATGAGCCTGAAGCAATACGGATTCCTGGTAAATGTTCGTGTGTGGTAGGATGACCCTGCAATCTCGAATCGAGTTTACGGAATGTCGCCAGTTCGCTTTTATCGAAATAACCGGCATGAGCCAATGTACTGTACCAAACCGGAGAAATATGGCCGTTCGAAAGGAAGAATAAATCTTCGCCTGCACCTTCCATCGTGAAGTCGGTTTTGTGGTTCATCACTTCAAAGTACAAAGCAGTAAAAAAGTCTGCGCATCCAAGCGAAGCGCCGGGGTGACCAGATTGGCATCCGTGAACCATTCTTACGATATCTCTTCTGATTTGAGAGGCAATATCTTCTAGCTCTTTAATTGTATGTTTCATTAAAATAAGAGGTTGTTGTTGTATAACAAAGGTAATATTTTACCCGCTATATCATAATTAGTTATTGATTAAATTGAGGACTTGTTGGGTGGCGTTTTTGGTATCAACTTTTTTAATGATATGGATAATTTTTCCATCCCCATCAATTATAAAAGTGCTGCGAACCGTGCCCATGTATTTTTTGCCATACATATTTTTTTCTGCCCAAACTCCATAGTCATTTACAATTTTCTGGTCGGTATCAGCCAGGAGGGTAAATGGTAAATTGTGTTTGGTTACAAACTTTTGATGCGATTTTTCATCGTCAACGCTGACGCCTAATACGACAATTCCCTTGTCCTGTAAGCCTTGATAATTGTCTCTGAAATCGCAGGCTTCAGCAGTACACCCCGGGGTATCATCTTTGGGATAAAAATAAAGTACAACTATTTTTCCTTTATAATCGCTTAACGAAACTTCGTTTCCATTTTGATCTTTTGATGTAATTGCAGGTGCCTGATCACCTTCTTTTAACTCTGCCATATATAAAATGATTCAATTTTTATGTTCATGGATTTATTAATTAATGCTGCAATGTAAACAGTTTAAATTACTATCCTGTTCGTGTGAATTTAAAAGATGACATTTTAAAACATTTTTACCACTTATTTGGAAAAATGTATCGGATATCGTCTGGTGTTTTCTTTCATATCCGTAACCACCAGTTCAAACGAATGTTTGCCAGATGGCGTTCGCTCATCAAAGCTGTGCCAAAGTGTTGCAGTTTTGGTATCAAATTCCATCAATACCCATTGACCATCGATATAACCATCAAAACTTTTTATTCCGGATAGATTATCGCTGATCTTTAAAATGATTTTAGATAAACCTGCCATACTTTTCCCCTCCGAGATGTTTACAGGTGATATTCTTGGCGCAATGGTATCAATGGCAATATAAAAGCTCCCAAAGTTTTTTGGTCTGGCCTTAACATAACCGTTCTCGAAAAAACCACCCTGCGATGAACCGTTTGCATTTACAATTAGTGCTTTACTCCTGAGGTTTTCCGGAAGCTGATCAGCCTTGATGGAGATGTCAAATCCGATATGCAATGGTGTATATCTGTTGTGAATCTGATGAACAGCCGACCAGGCATTACCTGCAGGTTTTGGTAACTTTTTATAAGTGAAGTTTAAATCGCTATACAATGTTCCAAGCGGGAAAAACACCTTGATATCATCAGTAGTAAATTCGTTTGTTTTATTGTAGGGATAAATTGTTCCGGAAGGAACAATAGGGGCTGTAGCAGTTGCTACGCCCGCATTTACCGTAAAATGGAGAACAGAAGTATTTCCTTTTGAATCGGTAATAATATAGCGAAGCTGATGTGAAGCACCATCATTGAAGTTAATCCTGCCGCTATTTACCAAACCACTGTAAATTTTTAACGGGTTGCCAGGTTCAACAAAACTTTTCTGGATACTTCTTTTGGTATTGAGGTAGGTAGGATAGTCGATATGTGAGTTGATGGCTTTGCTGTTCTCAAAAGCAAAACGTTCTAAAGCCGAAGTATAAACCTTTTTTCCATCAACTTCCAATTCGATGGAATAAACGCCATTAGTGCCTGACAAACCGTTATGCCTGTCGGTTACCACAATGCCGAAACCAACCTCACCGGTTAAACTAATGGGCGCAACGGTTTTATAACTGCCATTGGCACCACTAATGCCAATAGCCTGTTTCGGCGTATTTTCATTAAAAGTTTTGCCGTTTAACCGATATACATACAATCCATGGATTACAGGGGGGATATTATCGGGAATGATGATCCCGAAAAACTGGGGATTAATGGTTTCTTCAGTTTTGGTATCTCTGATTTCGAAATGCAAATGCGGGCCACCAGAGCTGCCACGGTTACCAGACCAGGCAATGATTTCTCCCTTATGTACAGGGATTAATGTGGCATCAGGAAATTCATCAATTTCGAATGATTTCTTTTCATATTCAAGGTTTTTAACAATCGTAGCAATTTTCGGAGCAAAGCGCTGTAAATGACCGTAAACGGTGGTAAAACCATTGGGGTGATTAATGTAGAGCGCCTGTCCAAAACCGCTGTTCTGTACCCTTAACCTCGATATATATCCGTCTGCAACCGCATAAACGGGGTAACCTTCACGCTGGTTGGTCCTGAAATCGACTCCTGAATGAAAGTGATTGGCTCTGATTTCTCCAAAAGAACCTGCCAGGGCAGGAGGGGTAATATCCAAAGGTTGTCTGAAATCGGTAATCGGATATTTGTTGTTGCTGAAGATCTGTTGTGCCTGAACGAAAGTAGATGCGGCTAAAAGGCAAACTGAAATGTAAAATTTTAATTTGTACGGGATCGGGTTATTAATCATTCGTTACTTAACATCAAAATTTAAAAGTTGTTTTTCTTCCAACCAGGCTTCCAGCTTGTCCCCTCTATTTATTTTTCCTACACCCTGTGGTGTTCCGGTAAAAATCAAATCGCCTTTTTTTAATGTAATGTATTGAGAAACAAAACTGATTATCTTTTCGAACGAGAATAACAAATCTTTGGTATGCCCAATCTGCCGGCTTTCGCCATTGACCTTTAATTCGAAATTCAGATTGTAAAGATCTTTGTAATCGCTTTTAGGCATGAAAATACTAACTGGTGCCGAATTGTCAAAAGCCTTAGCCAGCTCCCAGGGCAAACCTTTTTCTTTGTGTTTTGCCTGGATATCGCGTGCGGTGAAATCAATGCCCAGACCCACTTCATCATAATAATTAGCCGCAAATTTTTCAGCAATGTGTTTTCCTTCCTTACAGATTTTTAGAACTACTTCTAGTTCGTAATGCACATCATCAGAAAAATCGGGAAGGTAAAAGGGCTTATTGTCTTTTAATACGGCTGTATCTGGCTTCAGGAAAATTACAGGAGCGGTTGGAACCGGGTTGTTCAATTCTTTTGCATGCTCTGCATAATTTCTGCCAATGGCTATGATTTTCATTCTTAATTATAATATATGTGAAAATAACTGGGGAATTAACCCGAATCATTCAAAAATAGAAAAGAAAATGGTGTTATAAAACTGAGATCCGTTTTACCTGGCTTTCTGAACCTGCAATGACCCTTAAAAAGTAGATGCCAGGGTTGATCCTGCTGGGAACGGCAAAGTTCTTGGTATGCTCACCCGCATTTAAACGTTCGTTCAAAAGCGTTGCTACTTCATTTCCCAGTAAATCGATAATTTTAATCGTAGTCTGAGTGCCGTCTTTTCCAATAGATAGGATGATATTTAACTGATCTTCTACCGGATTAGGATATATTTTTAAAATATTCAACAGCTTATCTTTAGCTACAACGGTTGTGCTTTTAGTAACTGTAGAGTAAGTATTGAACATTCCTGAACCGCCAGTAGTCATAAAGAGTGGCTTGTAAGGGGTAATATTGGCTTTAATTTCAGGAATCCGACCAGCTTTTTTTGTCCGGCTTTTTAGGCTGATGTGGATGCTATCCGTTTGTTGCGACCAAGAATTTGAGCTGCATAACAAAACAATGCACCATGTGCATACAAGTTTTGTGAGCAACGTTATCTTAGTGTAGAGTTTCATCAAATTGGTATAGCAAATGTATTAATTTAAAACAAAGAAATTAAACATTTTGTTTAAAACCCATAATTTAACACAATTTAACAATAAAATTTAATTTTCATAGTGTTAAAAATACACAATAATTTGGTTGTTAAATTGTTATAGTTAGTTTACTTTTGCCGCACTAAATAATCAACGAAGTGTCAAATCATAAAAATGTCAACGCGTTAACCGCCGGCGGTGTTCTAATTAGTTTAGGAATTGTATTTGGAGACATTGGTACATCACCCCTTTATACCTTAAATGCGATTTTCACCACAATTTTAGGAGGGAAGCAGGATATCAATCCGTTAAATGTTTTGGGTGTTTTATCCTGTATAATTTGGACATTAACGTTACAAACCACCGTTAAGTATGTTATCATTACCCTTAGGGCAGATAACAAGGGCGAGGGTGGTATTTTCTCTTTATTTTCTCTGGTGCGTAAAAAGGCAAAGTGGTTGGTTGTTCCGGCCGTTGTAGGTGGCTGTGCCTTGCTTGCAGACGGTATTATTACGCCAAGTATCACCGTTACATCAGCCATTGAAGGGCTTACCAATAAATTCGATGTGCCGGTTATTCCCATTGTGCTTACCATTTTAACTATCCTGTTTGTTATTCAACAGTTCGGTACCAATATGGTGGGTAAACTATTTGGTCCGGTCATGTTTGTTTGGTTTGCGGTACTGGGTGTGGTAGGCGTATCTTATGTAATCAAGGATTTTAGCATTCTCAAGGCATTTAATCCTTATTATGCCATACATCTATTAGCTACCAATAAACTGGCATTTTTAATTTTGGGCGGCGTATTTTTATGTACCACCGGGGCAGAGGCCTTATATTCTGATCTGGGCCACTGCGGTAGAAATAATATTCGGATCAGCTGGATTTTTGTAAAGCTCACGCTTATTTTAAACTATTTAGGTCAGGGCGTTTGGATTTTGCAGAACAGTGGCAGTTACGTTCCGGGCGCAAAAATGAATCCGTTCTTCCAGATTGTTTCCAGTCAGTTTCAAATTCCGATGGTGATATTGGCTACAATGGCTGCGGTAATTGCCAGCCAGGCTTTAATTAGTGGCTCTTTTACGCTAATTGCAGAGGCGGTACGTTTAAACCTTTGGCCAAAAATTAAAATTATTTATCCATCTGTTTCAAAGGGCCAGTTATATGTGCCATCGATCAACTGGATGTTGTGGATTGGATGCTGTGGTATCGTACTGTTGTTTCAAAAGGCAGAGAGAATGGATGCGGCCTATGGTTTATCCATCACCATTGCCATGCTGATGACAACAATTCTGGTGAGCTTTTATTTAAGAAGCAGGCGTTTTCCGAAATATTTAATTGCCTTATTTTTCTTTACTTATGTAATTATTGAGGGCACATTTTTGATCAGTAATTTAACCAAGTTCTTACATGGCGGATGGGTAACGGTAATGATTGGTTCTTTATTGTTTACGGTAATGTGGAGCTGGTTTGTAGCGCGTAAAATTAAAAACCGTTTCGTTAAATATGTCGAAATAGAAGATTACTATGAGATTTTAACCGAATTGAGCAGTGATGAATCTGTTCCCAAATACTCCTCACAGTTGGTTTATTTAACCAGTGCCAACTTCAAAACAGAAATTGAGTCGAAAATTATTTATTCCATTATCCAAAAAGAGCCAAAACGTGCTGATGTGTATTGGCTGGTGCATGTTGACGTAATGGATGAGCCGTATACGATGGACTATAAGGTTGAATTCCTGATCCCGGGTAAATTGATCAGGATTGACTTCAGGCTAGGTTTCAGGATTGAACAACGGGTAAATTTATTATACCGTAAAGTGGTTGAGGAGTTGGTGAAAAATGGAGAGATCGACATTACCAGCCAGTACACCTCTTTAAACAAGCATAAAATTGCGGGTGATTTCAGATTTGTACTGTTAGAAAAGCATTTATCGAAGTTTACTAAACTGAGTTTCTATGAAAGGCAGATTATGGATTACTATTTTATCCTTAAAAAATTAAGTTTATCTGAAGAGCGAAGTTTTGGTCTGGATAGCAGTTATGTGGATGTGGAGAAAGTTCCGTTAATTTTTGTGACACCGGATGATATTGAATTGCATAGATTACCAGTTTAAGCAATGAGAACAGCATTGTTGATTTTGGGTACTGTGCTATTTATAGCAGGTCCCGCAGCCAAAATATACCACCTTGATCATGCGAATAGCTACATGATCGCGTCTGGATTAGGCCTTGTGATGATCACTTCTCTGGCATTTATAAAGAAGAAGTAACATAATCCTCTTTCTGTCAAAGAAGGAGGATTTCTCATTTTTCAATAAAACATATCCTCATTCCACATCTATCGGTTGGTGTCCCACCAACCGAAACAATTAATCTCTAAAATGTGTCAGTATCTTAAATTGATCAATCCCAGTTTCATAAAAGTTTGCACTACTCCACTTATAATCTTCAGGATATTTGCATAAGTTCCATTTTTCTTTAATCGGATTATCATGTATATAATCTAATTTTTGTATCCAAATGCTTTCTTTACTTAATGGAATGGCTAGCGGATCTCTTTTCCAAAACTGAAAAACTCTATCATTCTTTTGAGATCGATATTGATTTATGAGCATCGGACTATTAACCAAAAGATATTTTCTGAATTGGTGCGCTGTGAATTTAGTAAAACTCGCAGCTGGAGATTCTTTTCCATTTAATTTGAGGATGTTCCAAATTAAATGGATATGATTAGGCATGATGACGTAACCGTAAACTTCTATAAGTTTTTGATCGACTAGAAATTTCAGCGAATTTATGATAATCATTTTTAGATTGTCATCACTTAATAAGTGAGCGAAATTGCAGATGGTATCGGTATAAAAGTATGGATAGTTGTAATCCATTTGTCCCTGTCTTTTGTAAAAGATATGCATTGTTCATTTCATATTTGAGGTGCAGGGACAACCTAATACAATATACAGATATAATGATTAACATCAAATTATTTTCTGTCGGTGAGACACCGACCGATAGAATGAAGGGGGGCGGTTGGTGTCTCACCAACCGAGGTAATTGCTTTTTTTTTGAATAAAATAGGCTGAAATAAATTCTAGAAAAATGTATAGGTTATTAAGTAATAATTTACTGCTTTTTCCTTAAGTATTTGGTCATTGTGTTGGTGTAGTGATCATCAAAGCCTACAGCAGAAATTTCCTTATATTTTACCTTGGTCGGTTTATCATCCAGATAACCCGCAGGATCGAAGTTCAAAATCTTTAAACTTCGTTTCTTTACTTTTACAATCTCCCCAATTTTAAAAAAGAATCTTTTATCGTTTTCATTTTCTACCGTGCAGTTTAAATTTTTGTCTTTAATGGAATTGAATATAGTTTCCCAACTCTCCAGATCAATTTGATAAGGCATTTCGATCAGCTTTTTCTGTCCCTCCTGTTCCATTATAGAATCGAAAAATTGATCATAGTTGTTGTGTCTGATCTTGGTAATAGAAGATATTGGAAAAATGGTAAATCCGTTAAACAGAAAATCATCGTTCACTTTAAGGAAAACGAAATCAAATGAGTGATCTAAGATATAACCGTGAGAAAGTATGTAAGATTTGTTACCAACGTCTCTTTTAAATTTGACATAGTTTTTATCTTCCTGATGTTTCTCTATTTTCTCAAAAATTGTCATATCATTCATCTATAACTTAAACCTCTGGATTTGCCAATTTACTATGCTTGTACCCATAGGCAAAATAAACTACTAAGCCCACTACCAGCCAGATACCAAAGCCAATCCAGTTTGAAATGCCAAGCTCGCACATCATATATAAGCAGCTAATTAAGCCCAAAACCGGAATCAACGATAAGTTTTTGGTAATGCAATAGTAAGTTATCACTACACAGATGATTAAGAAAATCCACATCGGAATTTTATGCTTAAATAAACCCCAGCCGCTTTCGTATTTTTTCTCTACGGGAACTTTAGAGGCAGAAATAAACTGTTCATAACGATCAGCTGGTAATGCACTCAGGTAAGATTCTGCATCTACTTTCTCGGCCAGTACAATCTGTGGCGCAGCATTTTTAACAATTTCTTCTTTAACAATTTTCAGTTCATCGCCACTTAAGGAGGTAACAAAAGTTACGGTTTGAATGGTTTTAGGTGAATTGAAAAAGAATGCTTTGGTTTCTTTACCAAATTTGGTGAATGCGAAGATCAAGGCACCAATTAAAACAAATGGAACAATAAATTTACTGTTTACATAAGGTATTTTAAATTTTCCACGTTGAACGTCGGGCCTGTTCTGTAACACTAAAACCCCTGCGCAAACCAATACAAAAGCAAATAGCGTTCCGATAGAACAGAGATCGGTCACAATGGTAAGGTTCATAAACAATGATGGTACAGCTACTACAAAACCTACTACTATGGTTGCAAATGAAGGTGTTTTGTATTTCGGGTGGATTTTCGAAAAAGATTTCGGTAGCAATCCATCTCTGCTCATACTCATCCAGATCCTTGGTTGACCCATCTGAAATACCAAAAGTACACTGGCCATTGCAAATACCGCACTTACGGCAATAATACCGCTCATTAATTTTAAATCAATCTGGTCAAAAACAAATGCTAACGGATCGCCAACAGCTAAGGTATCTGATTTAACAATACCGGTTAAAACCAATGCAATTGCTACATAAAGAAGGGTACAGATAATAATCGCCCACATCATTCCACGCGGTAAGTCGCGTTGAGGATTTTTACATTCTTCAGCTGTTGTGGATATGGCGTCGAAACCGATGTAGGCGAAAAATACCGCTGAAACGCCTTTTAAAACACCTGAAACTCCATTTGGAGCAAATGGATTCCAGTTTTTGGTATCGACATAAAATATACCTACCGCCAATACCAAAAGAATTACTGCTAGCTTAACCACCACCATAGCGTTACTGGCATTGCGACTTTCTTTCATACCGCGGTAAATTAACCAGGTAATCAAAATAATGATACCAAGAGCCGGAATATCTGCTACAATATGAAAACCACCGATAGTTGGTGCTGTAAGCCAGGCATTATTGGCCAAGGCTGTAGCCGGATCCAAATCTGCTAGGTTTTTGCCAGCGGCTAATAGCGCTTCGGCATGTTGATGCCCGTTGTAGGCGCTTAAATAATCCATAGTCATCCAATCAGGTACGTGGATGCCATCAATGCCGAGCGGAGGTATTTTGATCGTGGAAAGTAACCCGGTGAAGTAATCAGACCAGGAGATGGCTACCGTGATATTACCGATGGAATATTCCATAATGAGCGACCACCCAATAATCCAGGCCACCAGTTCACCAAAGGCTACATAAGAATAAGTGTAGGCACTACCCGAAACAGGTACCATTGATGCAAACTCGGCATAAGCAAAGGCCGCAAAACTACAGGCAACCGCGGTAAAAATAAATAAAAAGATTACTGCAGGGCCGCCATCTGCACTTGCCTTACCAATCGTACTGAAAATGCCCGCTCCAATAATCGCTGCAATTCCAAAAGCTGTTAAATCGCGTACACCGAGTGTTTTATGTAGTGTATTTTCATGATCGCCATAGCCTTTTGCCGCATCTTGTAATATCTTGGAAATAGATTTCTTTCTGAATAGCTTTTCGAACATCTTTTGTTTGCTTGTTTGCTCAAACT
This sequence comes from Pedobacter sp. BG31, assembly GCF_042464845.1. Classification (NCBI taxonomy): domain Bacteria; kingdom Pseudomonadati; phylum Bacteroidota; class Sphingobacteriia; order Sphingobacteriales; family Sphingobacteriaceae; genus Pedobacter; species Pedobacter sp. BG31. The sequence goes on along the minus strand of NZ_JBHNZK010000010.1, from coordinate 130,931 downwards.
TATAAAAAGTTTGGCTAAAAACGTTTAAAGCAAGATATAATTTTCAATACGCTATACCATCACACTACTAAAATGCAGCGAAAAAGAAGCCTGTTTATGGGGTTAAAGTCAAAATTTAAAATTATTTGCCTTGAATTGGCCTTTGGTTGATTGGTAAAATTTTACGCTGGTTAAAAGTGCTAAGTTTGTTGCCGAAAATCAATCAGATCAATATGCGCTATTAATTAGATTTTTAATCTGACCATTTTTTACGATAACAATATTAAGATGAATGCTGATACCACAAAAATAAAATATATTAAAGAGCGTCACCAGGGCCTGGCCACTATACTGGCCTTTGCCTTAATTCCATTGTCGGGTTTTGCTACCGATATTTATATCCCCTCCTTACCAACAATGGCAGGCGAAATGCAGGTAAGCAGTGTTCAGGTTCAACTTACTTTAAGCATCTTTTTAATTAGTTATGGTGTTGCACAGCTTTTTATCGGGAGCGTGCTTGATAGCTTTGGCAGGTACAAAATCTGCCTGTATTCGTTATTGATTTTTGCAGCAGCAAGTATAGTCATTGCTACAACGCATCACATTTACCTTATTTATTTGATGCGCGTTATTCACGGACTTACTGTAGGCGCAATTGTAGTAGCCAAAAGGGCATACTTTGTTGATCTTTTTGAAGGCAATCAGTTAAAACACTACCTCAGTCTGTTTTCCATCATTTGGTCTACCGGGCCAATTGTAGCACCTTTTATTGGCGGTTACCTTCAAACGGTATTTGGTTGGGAATCTAATTTCTATTTCCTGGCTGGTTTCGCCCTCGTTTTTGCTTTACTGGAGTTGCTTTTCAGTGGTGAAACCCTAACGTATTTTACCGATTTTCAGCTGAAAAAGATCACAGGCATTTATATCAAAATGATTAAAACACCCAGTTTTACTTTAGGCATTGTAATGTTAGGCCTAGCCTATTGTATGGTGATGGTTTACAACATGACCGGTCCGTTTATTATCGAACACCATTTTAAGTTCTCACCCGTTATTGCCGGTTACAGCTCGTTGTTTTTAGGTTTTGCGTGGATGGTAGGCGGTTTTATTGGCAAGGCCACCATCAACAGGCCCTTCTTTAAACGATTAATGATCAACTCGCTGTTGCAGGTTGTTTTTGTAGCTTTAATGATCGTAAGCTTAAATTTTATTTCCAACCTTTGGTCGTTAATTTTCTTCGCTTTTTTGATCCATATAGGGGCTGGTTTTACCTTTAACAATTACTTTACTTTCTGCCTGAGCAAATTCCCGAAAAATGCAGGCATTGCAGGTGGATTAACGGGAGGCATTACATATGTAATTGTATCATTTTTAAGCTACGGAATTGTGAACCTGATCCCCGCAAAAGATGAACGTAACCTGGGTTATAGTTATCTGATCATGATCTTGCTGTCGGTTTTAGTGATGTTTGTGATTCTTAGGATCAGCAAAAAGGATCAGGCTGTAGATTAATGATTATATGCATCTATGTGAAGTTAATTTTTTTGAAGAGCAAAGCCTGTGAGGTATAGTTTAGTAAAATCCTTTTAGAAAGTTTTGGATAAAAATAATTATCCTTTTCCAAAAGGCAATCCATTCCATCTGTACTATTCAGCGGTGTACAGAGAATAAATTACTGATTTTGATCATCTATTCTAAGACTGTGGTTCCGTGCCAGTTATGTTTCGTGGCAAAGAGCTGGAATCGAGTCTTATGGGGGGCACTAAGACCAGGTATAGTAAATCGGATAAAATTGACTTTAGTTGCCTAAACATCATTTAAATACATTGGCGGTTCTGCATTATTGTTTAGTTTCCGTGTCTTCTGTGTTTCGTGGCAAAGAACTGCAATCAAGTCTTAGCGAGAAGCTAAGACCAGGTAAGGTAAGTATTAATCTGTGTTCATCCTTTTTATCCGTGGTTATAAACCAAAAAAGTCGTGGTAAATACCACGACCCTTATTATATTTATATTACAGGGAAGCCTTCTAGCCTCCGCCTTTAAACCTTCAACCTTTCATTATCCCAATTTCTCCAGTTCCGATTTCACAAAACCGGCCAGTTCTTCTACATATTCAGCACTGAAATCAAATTTAATTCCTGCAGTTTCGTAGATCTCGTTTATAGGCTTGGTGTAACCCAAAGAAAGTGCTTCCAGATACTGTGCTAAAGCTTTTTCCGGATTTTCTTTATAGTTTTTCCAAACGGCTATGGCACCTAACTGGGCAATTGCATACTCGATATAGTAAAATGGAACTTCAAATAAGTGCAGTTGTTTTTGCCATACGTTTCCAAATTGCTGCTCCAGATCTGTCCAATCGGCAAACCCGGCACCAAAACGACTGTAAATCTGTTTAAATGTCTCTTCACGGTCGGCCGCTGTATGGTTAGGATTGGTGTAAATCCAATGCTGAAACTGGTCAATTACCGCAACCCAGGGCAATGTTTTTAAAACGTCGGCCAACTGTTCTTTTTTGGCACGCTTTAAATCTTCTTCATTATCAAAGTAAACATCCCACTTGTCCATTGAAATTAACTCCATACTCATAGATGCGAGTTCGGCTACTTCAGATGGACAATGCTTAAAATCATTGAGCTCTAAATTTGCGGTTAAAAAAGTGTGGATGGCATGGCCACCTTCGTGAACCATAGTCGTCAAATCGCGTAAAGAATTGGCCGAATTCATGAAGATGAATGGTGCCCCTGTCTCGGCCAATGGATAATTGTAACCGCCCGGTGCTTTACCTTTTCTGCTCTCTACATCAAAAAGATTATTGGCTTTCATGGTAGCCAATTTTGAACCCAATTTTTCATTAATGGCATTAAAGCAGGCAATGCTTTTATCAATCAGTTCCTCGCCGTTGCTAAACGGTTTTAAGGCTGGTTTACCACTTACGCTAACTTCCAGATCCCAGGGCTTTAGCGTTTCTAAACCTAGTGCCTCTCTACGTTTTTCTGCCTGTTCTTTTAAAATCGGGACAATTTCCTTTTCAATTGCATTGGCAAAATCATAACAATCCTGTGGGTTATAATCGAAACGTCCTAATGCCTGGAACATATAATCGCGGTAGTTTTCAAAGCCTGCATTTAAGGCAACCTGATTACGCAGCCTGATCAGCTCATCAAACAAAATGTTTAAATCATCTTTGTCAACCAAACGGCGTTGTTGGATCGTCTTCCAGGCATGTTCGCGCACCTCGCGGTTTAAATCTTTAATAAAAATAGAGGCTTGCTCCAAAGTATACTCTTGCCCGTTTAACTCCACACTCATGGCGCCGGTAATACTTTGGTATTTTTGCTGCTTTACCTGAAGCTCGGTAAAGAGTTCAATGTTTTCGTCGCGGTAAAGTTCTAAGGCTTTTTTAATGGCACGACTGTACACGAAATATTTTTCTTTGTCCAGATCATCCATAAATGGGCTTTCGACAAATTTTTTGTTCAGTTCGTTCGATAGCGGAGAGATCTTTGGCTCAATTTCCGTCGCAAAATATTGGAAGTTTTTGACCAGTTCATCATTCGCCGTATCACAACTCATTTTAATGTATCTCCAGGCAAAATCTTCTTCCAGGGCAGCTTCGAGTTCCGAACGGTCTTTTAACCATTGCTCTAACTCAGCGGTAGTTTTTATTTCGCGGTTTTGCAGTTCAGTAAAAAGTGGTGCTAAATTTTCCCAGGTAATGTTCAGTTCCTGAGGAATATATGTTCTTGGTTTCTTAGTGATCATAGTAATTAATTATTTAATATGGGAATGATTGAAGGCGTGAATGTTTTTATGACGCAATGTTATAATCTCTCATTCAAATTCAATCATTCATTCAATTATTTATGTCTTAAATACGCGTCTATTAAAAAGCATATGGCAAACACTACAGATGCATAACCGTTTAAGGTTTGAAATGCCCTGTTTACTTTGCTGATATCATTTGGTTTTACCAGTAAATGCTGATAAACAAGCATTGAACAGAAAAACACAATACCTACGTAATAAACCCAGCTAAAGGATGAAAAAAACACAGGCAAAATAACACAGGCGGCTGAAAGTATATGCAATAGCACAGAAACATTCAAAGCATTTTTAATGCCAAGTGCCGATGGGATGGAATGTAATTTTTCTTCTCGGTCAAATTCTTCGTCCTGAAGTGCATATATGATATCAAATCCACTTACCCAGAACAATACAGTTAACGAGTAAAGTACAGGCACCAGTGCAAAATGTCCGGTTACGGCAATATAGGCACCAATAGGGGCAAGGGCGAGTCCAAGGCCCAATACCAGGTGGCAAAGTGCAGTGAAACGTTTGGTGTAACTATAAAACAAAACCACAAATAAGGCCACGGGAGATAAATAGAAACATAGTGGATTAATAAAATAAGTGGTAATGGCAAATAGCAGGCAATTGATGATGACAAAAGTAAGTGCCTCATTGGCCGAAACTTTTCCTGCCGGGATATCGCGCATTTTGGTTCTTGGGTTCTTCGCATCAATATTCCGGTCGAGGTAGCGGTTAAAAGCCATGGCCGAATTTCTTGCAAAAACCATACAAAGCAAAACCAGAATAAGTTTATACCATGAAAATGGATTTTCTGTTGTAGTTACGCCCAAGAAGAAACCGATCATGGCGAATGGCAGCGCAAAAACAGAGTGAGCGAATAATACGAGTGAAAAGTATTTTTTCATTTTTTTAAGATGATGACACAGATTATCTGATTACACAGATTTTAGACGTTAAACTGAAATTGTGTACTGCAGACTGGAAAATGTTTAAAACTTCTTATAGTCTGTCGGAACGACGAAATCTTTATTTACCTCATAAATGAAGTTTAAAACTTCATCTTTCCCGGTTCCTTTTTCAGCAGAAGTGATAAAAGTAGCTGGAATTTCTTCAAAAAATTCGCCCAGCTTTTTCTTAAAGGCCGCAACGTTTTTCTGGGTGGTAGTCATCCCTTGTTTATCTGCTTTGGTAAAAATCAGCGAAAAGGGAATTTGTTTTTCACCTAACCAGTAGCAGAATTCAATATCAATTCCCTGTGGTTCTAAACGGCTGTCTATCAAAACAAAAACGCATTGTAAGCTTTCTCTTTTAGTGATGTATGCCCGGATAAATTTCTCCCATTTCTCTCTGCTGGTTTTAGAAACCTTCGCATAACCATAACCCGGCAAATCGACAATATACCAGGCCTCGTTAACTAAAAAGTGATTTATCAACTGTGTTTTTCCGGGGCGCTGAGAAGTTTTGGCCAATCCATGTTGATTAACCAGCATGTTGATCAATGAAGATTTACCCACATTAGAGCGGCCAATAAAAGCATATTCAGGCATAAGTGGTGCCGGTAATGCCGAAATCTGTGTGTTGCTGCAAACAAATGTTGCCGTTTTGATAATCATAATGCAAAGGTATGGTTTTGAGTCCGAAGTCCGAAGTTCGAAGTCGGAAGTACAAACTGATGTTCTTTAATCTGATTTTTGACACTACGGTGAATACTTTGCACCAAAGACTTGGGACTCCGGACTAAAGACTCCCGACTTTTATCTATCTTTGCTTCATATCATGAATCAGAATATTACTCCATACCAGGTAGAAAATGCAACTAAAAAAGAGCAGGTTGCAACCATGTTCAACAACATTTCTGGTACTTACGATTTTTTAAACCATTTTCTTTCTTTAGGAATTGATGTTTTATGGCGCAAAAAAGCCATTAAAGAACTGGTATCTATCCATCCAAGAACTTTACTTGATGTGGCCACCGGAACTGGTGATTTTGCTTTTGAGGCCATAAAAAAGCTTCATCCGGAACGCGTAATTGGTGTTGATATCTCGGAAGGCATGTTAGACGTGGCCAGGAAGAAAATTAACGAACGTGTTTTAAATGAAGTTTTTACCGTTCAGGTAGGCGATTCTGAGGGGCTGCATTTTGAAAACGATACGTTCGATGCCATTACCTGCGCATACGGGGTGCGCAACTTCGAAAATCTTGAAAAGGGATTAGCCGATATGTACAGGGTATTAAAGCCCAACGGTAAAATGGTGATTCTGGAATTTTCGAAACCAAAAGTTTTTCCGGTAAAACAGTTGTATAGTTTTTACTTTAAGCAGGTAACGCCTTTTTTTGGAAAACTCTTTTCGAAAGACCATAGAGCCTATACATATCTGCCAGAATCGGTAGCCGCGTTCCCAGACGGAGAGGATTTTACCAGCCTGATGGAAAAAGTTGGGTTTAAAAGTACCAAACAAAGAATTTTAACGTTTGGAATAAGTTCGATATATGTAGGAACTAAATGATCAGAAAATTAAGCTTCATTCTTTCACTTTTGATGGTTTCTACAGCCACCTTTGCGCAAAACTGGGGCGGGGGGATAGATGATGAAGACTGGAGTTTTGGTTTTAATTTTCAGTACATATCGGCCGAATACAAAATTCTTAAAAAGCCGAATTGGCGATCGCCTTTTTATGAAGTGCCAAACGCGCTTGATCCGTCATATGATCCAAATTCGGGCATTCCAATTACTCCAAACTTAAATGCTATTTCCAGTGCTCCCTCTCAAGGCTTTGGGTTAGGGTTTGTGATGAACAGAATGATATCAGACAACTTTGATATCCGTGCAACACCTTCGCTTATTTTTAGTGATCGGGTAGTTACTTATGAGTATGAGCCTATGGCCCCGATTGATGTGGGCAACGGGCAAACTAAAAACTTCCAGGCAATAGTTGACAAGAAAGTACAGGCTACCATGTTCGAATTTCCCTTAGGCATAAAGGTTAAATCGAACCGCTTGAATAATTTTAGGGTGTATTGGCTTGGCGGAGCTAAATATTCAGTTGATATCGCTTCTAAAAAGAAAACCTTCGATGAAGGAGAGGCGGCGGTAAACAAGTTTTTAAAAAATAAAAGGAATTACCTGTCGTACGAAACAGGTATTGGTTTTGATATTTATTTTGAGTATTTTAAAATGTCGCCCGAAATAAAACTCTCCTATTCGGCCAACGATTTGCTGCAGCATGACAATACCGTTTATGCCAATCCGATAGATAAGTTGAAATTACGTCAATTAACATTCAGTTTGATTTTTCAATAGTCAGGCAATCCAAAAAAACTTACCTTTGTTGGTATAGGTAAATTAAAGCTTTTTTAAAAAGCTTTACCGAGACTTAAAATTCATAGAAATGTCTAAAATAGCATTAATTACAGGTGCAACCTCTGGTATTGGTGAGGCTTGTGCCCATACATTTGCTCAGCAAGGTTACAACCTGATATTACTGGCCCGCAGAAATGATCGTTTGGCAAAAGTTGCTCATCATTTGGCAGATAAATATGCCATTAACATTCAGCAGGTTTTGTCTGATGTCCGCAATAACGAAAGCCTCACGGCTGCTTTAGAGGCCTTGCCCGCAGAATGGAAAAAGGTTGATGTTCTGATCAACAATGCGGGCTTAAGCCAGGGTTTAGATCCTATTGATAAAGGTGACACAAATGATTGGGACACCATGATTGATACCAATGTGAAAGGTTTGCTTTATGTAACTAAAATTGTTTCCAATTGGATGATTCCCAATCAGTCAGGACATATTATCAACATTGGTTCTATTGCCGGTAAAGAAGTTTATCCAAACGGAAACGTATATTGTGCCAGTAAACATGCGGTAGATGCTTTGAGCAAAGGCATGCGTATCGATTTATTGCCCCATGGCATAAAGGTTACTGAAATTAATCCGGGTATGGTAGAAACTGAATTTTCGGTGGTGCGTTTTAAAGGTGATGAAGACCGTGCAAAAAAGGTATACGAAAACCTGGAACCACTAATTGCCGATGATATTGCCGATGCCATCTGGTACGTGGTGAGCCGACCAAAACATGTTAATATCAACGACATGCTCATTATGCCAACTGCACAAGCTACCGCAACGATAGTAAATAGAGGTTAGTTAGGTTAACTGTGTAAACTGTATAAATTGGTTAACTGCTCTGGCGACTAACCTTTGAAACTGTTTAAATTGATAACTGTACAATTAACCGGTTTGAAAAAATAACCAACTACAAAAAAAACAAATTAGGTTTTAGGAGTATGTGTTTCTGCGATTAACCGATTTGAACAATTAACCGATTAACGATTAAGAGAAAATGATATCAAATACAATAGATCAGGAAATTAAAAAAGCCATGCTGGCTAAAAATAATGCACAGTTAAGAGGCTTAAGAGCAATAAAGGCAGCTTTACTGTTGGCTAAAACAGAAAAAGGGTCTTCAGAAGAAATTACAGAAGAAGCGGAAATCAAAATTCTTCAGAAACTGATTAAGCAGCGTCGTGAATCGGCTGATATTTATAGGCAACAAAACCGTGAAGACTTATATCAGGTAGAAAACGAGGAAATTGAGGTAATTAATCAATTCCTGCCAAAACAATTAGACAGGGAAGAGGTAGCCTCAATTATTGAAGGGGTAATCAAACAATCTGGCGCCACATCGGTTAAAGATATGGGTAAGGTAATGGGGATGGCAAATGCAGCACTTGCCGGCAAAGCTGATGGTAAATTAATTGCAGAGATCGTTAAAGAAAAACTCGCTTAATTGCGGTAAAAGTTTAAAGGCAGAAGGTTAACAATCGCCGACGCTTATCGCTTTACGCTTTGCAAAAGACGTTTTTATACCGTTTTCGATTTTATTTCAGAAAAATGGCTGATAAATGCATAAATTTAATTTTACTCTACTAACTTAGTATTACAATACCATCTAAAATAGATATGACTTACCCGATAAAAGAAGAAGACGGATTTAAATACATTGAAGCTGGAACAGGCGAGACACTGGTATTGCTACACGGCCTAATGGGCGAACTCAGCAATTGGGAACAGGTTATAGAACAGTTTAAAGATCGTTACAGGGTAATTATTCCAATTTTACCAATTTACGAACTGCCTATTTTAACATTGGGCGTAAAAGCATTATCAAGATATCTTCACCGCTTTTTAAAATATAAAAATTTAAACCAGGTAGTGCTTATCGGCAATTCGCTTGGCGGTCATGTTGGCTTAGTGTTTACAGTGGCACATCAGGAGTTTGTTAAGGCGTTGGTACTTACAGGTAGTTCTGGCTTATATGAAAATGCTTTTGGAGGGTCTTTCCCGCGTAGAGAGAGCTACGATTATATCAAGGAAAAAGTAGAGTTTACTTTTTACGATCCTGCAACAGCAACCAAAGAACTGGTTGATGATGTTTTTAAAACAGTTAACGATAGATCAAGGGTGATCCGTATTTTGACCATGGCAAAATCGGCAATACGCCACAACATGGCTAAAGACCTTTCCAAAATTACCATACCGGTTTCATTGATATGGGGCAAAAACGATAAGGTTACACCACCGGAAGTGGCAGAAGAATTTCACCAACTGTTGCCTAACTCCGAATTAAACTGGGTTGATAAATGCGGGCATGCGCCTATGATGGAACACCCACAGATATTTAATGCATTTTTAGAAAAGTTTTTAGATAGAATATTGTTAAAGTAAATGTTTGCAGCAGAAATCATATCAGATGCAATTCCATCATTAAGCGCCGATGACACGGTACAGAAAGCTTTAGATCGTATGAACGATTTTAAACTAAAGCATTTGCCCGTTGTTAACGAGGGAACTTTATTGGGGTTGGTATCTGAAGATGATTTGTTGAACATTGTTAATCACGATACGCTTCTAAGCGATAATGGCATAAACATACTTCATGTATTTGTGTTTAGTAATGCTCATGCTTACGATGTACTCCGGTTGTTCAACCAGTTAAATTTAACAGCCGTTCCGGTTTTGGATCAGCATAAAAACTACGCCGGTTTAATCCCTGTAATCTGTATGGTGAATGCCATGGCCGAACAGTATGCCGTAAACGAGGCAGGCGGAATTATTGTTCTGGAAATCGGTAACCGCGATAATTCATTGGCCCACATTGCCCAGATTGTTGAAGCCGATAATACACAGGTGCTCTCTTCGTATGTAAATTCTTTCGAAGATTCTACGCGTTTAGAGGTAACGCTCAAAGTAAATAAAACAGAAATTACTTCATTGGTAGCCGCTTTCGAAAGATATGATTATCTGGTTAAAGAGGTATACAATAACACCCAGATTGATGATGGATCGCAGGAGCGTTACGATTCTTTCATGAACTATTTAAATGTATAAACCTGCTTTATGAGGATTGCAATTTACGGAAGGGATTTTAATGATACGGTTTTGCCCTATGTACAAGAGGTTTTTAATCATTTAGCCGAACATCATATTCAGCCTGTTTTATATGCTAAATTTAAAACATCGCTACATGGGAAGATAAAACTTCCGGCCAATACCATTATTTTTCATAACCATACCGAACTAAAGGAACGTGCAGATGTATTGTTGAGCTTAGGTGGAGACGGTACATTGCTTGATACTTTATCATTGATTCGCAATTCAGGCATCCCTGTAATCGGGATCAACTTTGGCCGCCTTGGCTTTCTGGCCAGTATCAATAAAAATGAAATCGGATCGGCACTCCATGCCTTGATCAATAAAGAATATACCTTAGATTCCAGATCGCTCTTAAGGCTGGAATCAGATAATGGTTTATTTGGTGAAGAGAACTTTGCCTTGAACGATATTACCATTCACCGCCGCGATAATTCGGCGATGATGATTATTCATGCCTCAATGAACAATGAATTCATCAACTCTTACTGGGCCGATGGATTAATTATTGCAACCCCAACAGGTTCTACAGCTTACTCTTTAAGTTGCGGTGGACCAATTATTTATCCGGATTCTAAAAACTTTGTCATTACACCTATTGCCCCACATAATTTAAATGTACGGCCGGTTGTTGTGCCAGATAGCAATAAGCTCTCTTTCGAGGTAGAAGCCAGGGAATCAAAATTTTTGGTTTCATGTGATAGCCGGACAGTTACAGTAGAGCGTTCAGTAAAAATTAGCATTAAAAAGGCAGATTTTTGCTTAAATCTTATCCGCCTTAATAATGAAACCTATTTAAACACGTTAAGGAATAAATTATTGTGGGGTATAGATACCCGTAACTATTGAGTATGACTCCAGGTAAACAGCTGTTAATTATTCTACTTCTCATTGTTAATACGCAGCTGGTTAGCGCACAGCGTACAGTGGTGGGCAACCCTTCCTGGGAAGTTGGGATGATGGCTGGCGGAGCAGGTTATATGGGCGATCTTAACCAGAATAATCCCTTGCAGGTAAGTGGTTTCTCAGGCGGTGCTTATGTAAAACGGAATTTTAATCAATATGTTGGCATCCGTTTAAATTACACCTATGGACAGATCAGGGCAGATGATGCCGATTCGCGTAATGAACAGTTCCGCCAAAGAAACCTGCGTTTTAAAACAACGTTAAATGAGTTTAGCGGACTGGTAGATTTCAATTTTTTTAATTTTAACCTGGGCGGCGGAACGCGTCAGTTTACGCCCTATCTTTTTACAGGGCTGGGTTTTCTTGTGTTTAAACCAACTGTAAATGTTTATGGTGAAAAATACCGGTTAGACCGATTAGCCACCGAAGGTCAGGAAAATGGCTATAATAATGCAGTATTAACTATTCCGTATGGCCTTGGGCTACGGTATAATTACAAATCTACATGGAGTGTTTTTACCGAATTGGGGTACAGGACGCCTTTTACAGATTATATTGATGACGTAAGCGGAAGGTATCCAACTAATCCAGCTTATGCTAAAAGCGGAGATTACTGGGTTAATTTATCTGATCCTTCAGCTAACCAGATTGGAATGCCAGGCACCCAAAGAGGCGATTTTAGAAAAAGGGATACTTATCTATTTGTTAGTATTGGCATATCTTTTACCTTTGTATCCTCAAAATGCTATTCCTTTTAAGCTGATTTTGACATAATTAATGGGATTTAAAGAACAAATAGACTATAGCCGCCTGCCAAAGCACATTGCCGTAATCATGGATGGTAATGGAAGATGGGCTAAAGGCCAGGGCAAAGTGCGGGTTTTCGGACATGAGCATGGTGTACTTTCTGTAAAAGATATTGTAGAAGGTTGTGTGGAAGTGGGTATCGAATACCTTACCTTGTATGCTTTTTCTACCGAAAACTGGAACAGACCCAAAGAAGAAGTAGATGCTTTGATGCAGATTCTAATTTCAACCATCAACAGAGAAACTGAAACACTTAATAAAAACAATGTTAAGCTGAATGCCATTGGCAATATTGCATCTTTGCCTCAGGAGTGTATTGATGATTTAAAAGAAGCGATGGAGAAAACCGCCCATAATGAAAAATGTACTTTAACACTTGCTTTAAGTTATAGTGCAAAATGGGAGATTATCGAAGCCGCTAAAAAAATTGCATCAGCTGTAAAAGAAAATGTCATTTCACTGGATGATATTAACGAAGACCTGTTTGCATCTAAACTCACAACCGTAAATATACCCGATCCTGAACTCATGATCAGGACCAGTGGCGAACACCGGATCAGCAATTACCTGCTTTGGCAAATGGCTTATACCGAGTTTTATTTTACTGATGTTTTATGGCCGGATTTCAGACGTGAAAATCTTTTCGAGGCTATTGTAGACTATCAAAAACGCGAACGCCGTTTTGGTAAAATTAGTGAACAGTTAAACTAATTTTTCTTTTAACACTTTTTAACAAGCGTTTAAACTAACTTAGCACCACTTTTATACGATAAATGAAACCATAATAAGGGAACAAGATAAAGGCAATCTGCTTTATAAAACATCGTTACCTTTTGGTCATTACTGAACAAATAATTTTAATGAAAAGAATATTTCAGGTTTTAATCCTACTCATTTTAGCCGCTCCGGCCTTCGCTCAAATACGTCCACAAGGTCAGGCTCCGGTAACCCCTTCGTTAAAGGTTGGTGGCTTAGATCTCGATTATTTTAGTCCGAAAGAGTATATTATCGGAGGTACAACTGTAACAGGTACCCAGTATTTAGATAAAGAGGTATTAATCACCTTATCTAAGTTGACCAAAGGCGATAAAATCGTTCTTCCTGGCGAGGCTACTTCTGATGCAATTAAAACATTGTGGGCGCAGGGCCTGTTTGATGATGTTAAACTTAACGTTGAAAAATTTGTTCAGGATTCTGTTTATTTTGAAATTGAAGTAGTAGAACGTCCGCGTTTGAGTTCTATCGATTTAAAAGGTGTTCGCAAATCTGAAAAAACCGCCATTCAGGAAAAGCTGAATGATAAAACAGGTAAAATCGTAAACGATAACCTATACAATACCACATCCGCTATTGTTAAAAAGTATTTATTGGATAAAGGCTTTTTCTTTACAAAAATCGATTACAAAACGCGCAAGGATCCGAATGCAGAAAACAGTGTAGTCCTGGAAGCTTATATTGATAAAGGACACCGTGTTAAAGTACAACACATCGATTTTACCGGAAATAAGGATTTCAAATCAGCAAAACTCAGAAAGTTCCTTAAAAACCCTAAACAATTTGCCTGGTGGCGTTTCTGGGGTTCCGGAAAATTCTCAAAAGAGAAATATGAGGAGAACAAGATAAAAATGGTTGCTAAAATGCACGAGAAAGGTTATCGCGATGCAGAATTGTTAAAAGATACCATTTACCAATATAATGATAAAAAGGTTAACATCAGAATGGACCTTTACGAAGGCAAAAAGTATTATTTCGGTAACATTACCTGGGCAGGTAACGCCATCTATCCGGATAGTATTTTAAATAAAGTATTAACGATTGAGAAAGGTGATGTTTTTAGCGAAGAAAGATTAAATAAAAAATTAAATGGCGGTGGTGAAAACGGTGGAGACATTAACAGTATGTATACTGATAACGGATACTTAACTTTTAATATCGATCCGGTACAGACCCGAATTTACGGAGATACCGTTGATGTGGAATTACGTATGTATGAAGGACCGCAGTACACCAACAACCGCATTACGCTGAAAGGAAATACCATTACAAATGACAAAGTTGTTTTACGTGAGATCCGTACTAAACCGGGACAGAAATTTAACAAAAGCGATTTAATCCGTACCATTCGCGAAATTGGTCAGTTAGGTAACTTCGATGAGTCTAAAACAGTACCTACACCTCGCCCTAACCCGGCTGACGGTACTGTGGATATTGAATATGCGGTAGAAGAAAAACCTTCAGATCAAATTGAGCTATCTGGTGGGTTTGGCGGTGGCCGGATCATTGGTACATTAGGTTTAACTTTCAATAACTTTTCGCTACGTAACCTGTTCAATTTAAAAGCATATAAACCATTGCCAAAAGGCGATGGACAGAAATTAAGCTTACGTGGGCAAACCAACGGTAAATATTACCAATCATATAGCTTCTCCTTTTCGCAACCATGGTTTGGTGGTGAGAAACCGGTAAGCTTTGGGGTAAGTGCATTTACTTCATTACAATCGAACGGTTTAAGTAATGGCGACGCTCTATTTCAAAAAATCCGTTTAAACGGGGTAACCGTGAGTCTCGGAAGAAGATTAAACTGGCCTGATAACTATTTCCAGTTGTCTCATGCGGTAAGTTTACAACAGTATATTTTGAACAATTATTCAGGATATTTATTTAATACAGGTACATCTTATAACCTGAGTTTATCACAAGAGATCAGCCGTGATTCAAGAGATTCGCCGATTTTTCCTAAATCAGGATCGTTTTTACGTTTCACCGTTCAGGCTACACCACCGTTTTCATTGTTGAATAAAACAAACTATGCTACGGCATCTGACAAAGAGAAATACCGTTTTACAGAATACCATAAATGGAAATTTGATTCGCAATGGTATCAGAGAGTAGTCGGCAACCTGGTAGTTAAGGCCCAGGCACAATTTGGTTTCCTGGGGCAGTATAACAAAGCCGTTGGCCAGTCTGCATTCGAACGTTTCAAACTGGGGGGTGATGGTATGCAGGGATTCGATTTCTTACAGGGTTCTGAGTTAATTGCTATGCGCGGTTATGCCAACAATGCCGTGATACCAAATGGTTCTGACCCAAGAATTGCACAACAATCTGGTAGCCCGATTTATACCAAATATGTATTGGAGGCCCGTTATCCGGTAATTGCGAGTCAGCAGGCAACAGCCTTCGTTTTAGCCTTTGCTGAAGCTGGTAATACCTGGAATAGATTTGGTGATTTTAATCCTTTTAATGTGAGAAGATCAGTTGGTGTTGGTGCTCGTATTTTCCTGCCTATATTTGGTTTATTGGGTATCGATTACGGACATGCATTTGATAGGATCCCTGGCGTTCAGGATGGCGGTAAACAAAACTTTACTTTCAGTATCGCACAACAATTAGGTGGATTTTAATTGATAAAGAACAAAAAATTAACTAATTATGCAATAAATCATTGCAATAAGAGTTTAAAGAAAGCTTAGGTTATTAACGATATCATTAAAACACATACACAAATGAAAAAGTATCTTTTTATCGCATTCCTGCTTTGCACTTCTTTTGGTGCTTTTGCGCAAAAGTTTGCTTACGTAGACAGCGAGTATATATTGAAACATTTGCCAGAATATAAATCGGCACTCAGCCAGCTGGATGTGGCATCTAAACAATGGCAGCAGCAGGTTGATCAGAATTTTTCAGAAATCGACAGAATGTACAAGGCTTATCAGGCAGATCAGGTTTTATTAACTGATGATATGCGCAAACGTCGTGAAAACGAGATTATAGAAAAAGAAAAACAAGCTAAAGAGTTTCAACGCTCTAAGTTTGGGCCAGACGGAGATCTTTTTCAAAGCAGGGTGAAACTGATTAAGCCAATTCAGGATAAAGTGGCTGAAGCCATTAAACAGATTGCAAAATCTAAATATTTAGACTTCATTTTCGACAAGAGCAGTGAGGCCACAATGATGATTTATGCCAGTAGCAGTTACGATGTGAGTAATGATGTAATTGTAAAATTAGGTTATAAACCAGGGACCGTAAATAATTAGTATATTCGTCCCTGATTTTTGAAGAAAAACAAACAGAAAAAAATAAAAAAAGTAAAGTAAAACGATGAGAAAGTTAATTAACGTATTCTTTGTAGCAGCGGGGTTATTGTTTACAGCGAATATGGCAAGTGCACAACAAAAATTAGGTCACATTAATTCTGAAGAGGTTTTTGCAAATTTACCTGAAGCTAAAACAGCTCAAACTACCTTAGAAACTTTAGGTAAACAAAAGCAAGCTGATATTGATGCAATGATCAAAGAATATCAGACTAAAATGTCTGCTGCAGAGGCTAAACAAAAAACGTTAAGTGAGGCGAATAAAGAAACAGTAGGTAAAGAATTACAAGCTGCCGGTCAGGAATTACAGGACTTGGAAAAACGCATTACCGATGCACGTACCAAAGCATCACAAGATATAGGTACCAAACAAGGTGAATTATTCCAACCTATCCAGGCTAAAGTTGCAAATGCAATTTCTGCTATCGCTAAAGAAAAAGGTTTGGCTTACGTTTTTGATATTGCAAACGGTCAAGGTGGTAACAATTTAGTATTCTGGGATGGTGGCGATGATATTACCGCTGCAGTTAAAACTAAATTAGGTATTTCAGCTACTGCTGCAAAACCAGCTGCGCCTAAGAAATAGTCTTCAGTCAGAAGTCAACAGTCTTTGGTCTGTATGACAAAGCGGAATTAAGTGTAACTTAGTTCCGCTTTTTTGTTGGAAGACAAATCGTCATCTCGACCGGAACACAGTGAAGTGGAGAGATCTACCTTGAGATAGATTTCTCGACTTCGTTGCACTCCGCTCGAAATGACGGCAAATTAGAAAAGTGAAATACAGATACTTTATTGAATAAAACATTTCAACCTTCCTCCAACATTTAACTAATTTTACAACAGCACGTATGCAAAACTCTTCACCAATAGGTATTTTCGATTCAGGTTACGGTGGTTTAACGGTATTCCGTTCTATTGCCGATCAGTTACCAGATTACAACTATATTTATTTAGGTGATAATGCCCGTTCGCCTTATGGTGATCATGCTTTTGATACCATTTACAAATACACTCTAGAATGTGTAGAATGGCTCTTTGCCAAAGGTTGCCATTTAGTAATACTCGCCTGTAATACTGCTTCAGCTAAGGCACTTCGAACCATTCAGCAGCGCGATTTACCTGCTAAGTATCCAGATCGGCGCGTACTCGGCGTAATCCGGCCTACAGCCGAAGTAATCGACCAGTACACAAGTACCAAACAAGTAGGGGTAATGGGTACCAGAGGAACCGTTAATTCGAAATCCTACCTTTTGGAAATCAATAAATTTTACCCCGATATACAAGTGTACCAGCAAAGTTGCCCAATGTGGGTACCATTGATCGAAAATAATGAGCATTTAGAGCCAGGGGCAGATTTCTTTATCAATGAATACTGTAGTCAGCTGCTAAAACAATCGGCCGATATCGATTGTGTATTGCTGGCCTGTACGCATTACCCTTTATTATTACCCAAGTTAAAGACCATATTTCCTGATTACATCAACATTTTGGCACAAGGTGATATTGTAGCAAATAGTTTGGTAGATTACTTGGCAAGGCATCCGGAAATTGAACAAAAGCTGGGCAAACGGGGTGAGCGATCTTTTTACACCAGCGGCGATCCGGTTGCATTCGATGAGCATGCCTCTATCTTTTTTGGCGAAGCATTGAAATCGGGTAAGATGTAAGGTCGTTCATTGGTCATTGGTTTATTGGTCATTAGTCATTAGTCATTGGTTATTTGTCATCAGGCCATTGGGTGATTAGTTCATCGGTGAGTTGTTTATTGGGTATACTAAACGCTAAAATGCTAACTAAGGCGAGAGTTAATGTTCAACTGTTCAAAGTCGTTAAGAGACTGTCAACTGCCAACTGTAAGCTCCCAACTCCAAACTCCCAACTCCAAACTAACTATTGCGGTAACTGCTCAACCCTAACCAATACCGCTGGCGATGATAAGGCATTTAGAAAGGCAACAACAGCATCTTTCTCGGCTTTGCTCAGTTTTAAGCCCTTTAACAATTTATCGTTTTTAGGCAAAAGCGGATCGTTTACCTGTTCTGGCTTTACCCTTTGTACAGGCATGCCCATATTGTACATGTTCATTACGCCATCCATATCAGGGAATAGGCCATTGTGGAACCAGGGGGCAGTTTTCATTACATTTCTTAAACCCGGGGTTTTAAATTTGCCCACATCTTCCGGTTTTTTAGTTACGTTATATAAGCCTAAATCTTCGTATTTACGGCCATAATAAGTTAAACCGTCATTATGAAATTCGTTATCCGTAAATAAGGGACCATTATGGCAATTGATACAACGTGCTTTAGTACGGAACAGGTGTAAACCCACCAATTGCTGATCAGTAAGCGCTTTTTTATCTTTTCCTAAAAAACGGTCGAAAGGTGTTCTGCGGCTTACGATACTACGCTGAAAAGTGGCCAGGCTCTCGAAGATACGTTTATTGGTAATTTCTTTTGAACCAAATGCAGATTTAAAATAAGGTTGATAACCTTTTATCTTACTTAGTTTTTTAGATAGTGCTTTCATATCCTGGTGCATTTCATTATGTGCAGCTACCGGACTACCAGCTTGTTCTTCTAAGTTGCTTGCACGGCCATCCCAAAACAGGCGTTTGTAAAACCAAACATTCTCTAAAGACGGGGCATTGCGGATATTGGCCAGATGATCGTGTCCAATAGATACCTGGCGGCCATCAGTCCAGTGTAAATCTGGCGCATGGCAGCTCGAGCAGGAGATTTGGTTTGAGCCTGATAAACGTGGATCGAAAAATAAAATTTTGCCTAACTCCACCACACTTTTCACCGAATCATTTTTTAAATCGACAGGCGAGGGAGGAAGTTCACCAAGTTCCTGAAAAACGGCGCCTGCATCTACCGTAGGTTTGGGCCATTGGCTGGTCGGTTTTGAATAAACTTTGCGCAGGCTATCAATACTCAATTCATCGTCATCATTAAAATTGGCCGATTGAAATGAAAACAAGATCAACCCACTCAGGATTATGGTAAGGATGGTAAAGATTTTACTCATGGTTAAAAATAGAGGTTTAAGCTGATGTTGGAAGAAAGGCGGTCTTTGCCGGGAGTATTTGTTAATATTCTACCGAAATCTTTTAGTTCGTCTCTTCTCCAATAGCTAAGTCCAAGTTTAATTCCGGCCTGGATTTGTTTGAACATCGGGATACTATAATCACTTGATAAGCCAACACCAAATTTCGAGGTCGTATTATAGGCATAGTCGTAGTAAATTACATTCTTAGTAAAAACACCTTCGTTAGCCAGCAGTACACTGAAATCAGAATTAAGGTACTGATTGTATAAACCGGTTAAGCTGATGCCCCAGTTGTGGTTGTTTTTGTTTTGATGGTTTACACCATAACTAAGTGAGTAGATTAGCTGGTTAAATCTGATATCATTTCCGGCAATGCCATCTTGTTTACGTTCTTCATACTGTTTCAGACCCAAACCAAAGTTATGGGTAAATTGGTTATTTCTTATGCTGTAGTAAGCCTGTGTACCCAATGACTTGTTCCTAAATAGGTAACTGTTTGCTAAATAAACATTCATGTAATTATCGCCGGTATTTGATTTATAACTAATGTTTATACTTAATGCACTTGAAGCTGTTTTCTTTAACCAAAAAAGACGATAGTTTTCACTTACCAGATTAAAGTTGATATATTCAGTAATCGCCAGTGAAGTTCTGTAATCAAATTTTTGTTTCTCCCTAGATGTCTGGAAAATAAAATTAAAGCTTCCCAACTTTTTATTTTCAAAGCTTAAATAAGCATCAAAGCCGTTCCTTATCTGGTTATTTTGAACGGTTCTTCTTTCATTATACTCTTCGCCTTCACCATACCCGTTTATTAAATAGTTCGTAAATTCAGGAATTACTTTGCCTTGAGAAAGACTACTGTTTTTATATGCAACGTTTACCTTTTCCAATCCGTAGCCATGTCTGTAAGCTGTACCCAGGGCTAGTTCTTTTGTAATATGATAACCTACTGAGGCGAGTAAATTTAATTGGTAGTCGCTGATTTCGCCACGTGGATCATTCGTAGAGTAATGGTTGCCTATCCTATAATCGGCTCCTAAGCCAACGTTTAAATGATCATTCAGTAAATTTTTACTTGCTGAAGCCTTCAGATTATAAACTGTTCGTTGATAATTTAAATTTTTAACTGAACCAAAATAATAAGGGTTTGCCAAATTATTCCGGGTTTGATGAGAAAACGATGTACTGTCTTCTACCGATCTGTTGTATGAGAACAATCCCCACAATGTGATCGAATTAAGTTGTGAAACTCCCTCCGTGCTTAATGAAGTGGTACTTACCTTTGATGCATCCTGGGCTTTCATCAAAGTACCTTTTTCAAAAACCTGGTTAAGCTTTAAACTATTAAAAGTTATGGGCATTAGCTTTTTAATGAAAAAAGGGCTGATTTTTGCGAAATCATAGGCGCCAAATTTCACTGAGTCTGCAGAGAATCGTTTGGCATCTGTTGCGGTATGCTGCGCATTGTTAATTTGGGCTGATGCCGTGAATACAGTGCCAAAAATTAAAAGTATATATAAAATATTGTTATGCTTCATTTTTATGTTGCGGCTATTTTGACCCATGTAATAATTATTTAAATCCCCTGGGATTAGCAAGTGGAAGGAAGTCAAAATCCTCTGCTGAGTTATTGGTGTCTTTTAAAATGATCCTGCCATTCACGATGGCTTCTGTTTTTCTGATTACAGATTGAGAAGAATATATCCCATTGGGTACGTAGGTATATAATGCATCAAGGCTTGCAATAAGTTTTTTAGGTACTCTTGATGTTGCTACATTGGTTTGCGTCTCTACAGCATCAATGATGAAGGACCGGGGAATCTGATAATATCTGTCAGCACTAGCACTTGGCGGAGCAATGGTTGGATATGGGTATTTTGGTAAATCTTTAATAGCTGTTGTACCAGGGTTTTTAAATATGATGTATCCCATTCTGCCACTTGTTTCTAAAATCAGATCAGTTCCGTTGTAAGATAAAACGTCAACATTGGGCACTAAAGGATTATCTATATCGGAAGCGAGAGGTCGGGGCAGGAAAGGGGCGTAATAGGCTTCAAAATCTGCACCACTCAAATCGATTGTTAAAGAGGGGTCTCTCGCTGCAATTACCTTTCCGTCAGAACCGGTAAAAGGTGCTTTGTGGTTTACAGCAGTTTGTGCCAGTACAATACTATTGCCCGGTTGAACCGGATATTGCTTTCCAGTTCCAGGTATCATCAATACTGCTCTCGTATAAACATAATCATTATTGGCATCAATATTTGTAGGCATACCTTGCGCTTTACTCCAGTCATACTGGCTGTTCGGTTGCCTGTAAATATTTACGGCAGTGAAATTTTGGATGCCCAATGCTTCCCCGATATACAAACTATCAGCATATAATACAGAATCAGAATTGTTGTAAATCTCAATAAATTGATCTCTAAAAGAAGCACCGGTTGTGGTATTAGACCCTGCAAAATAGATTTGCTTGATTACCCATGGGCCTGTTGGGCCTGCGATAAGTTTTAAATGAATACTTTGACCGTTTTCAATGGTAATAGTCCTTGCTTTTTCTGAAGCATTAAAAACCACATTTTTAGATACGGTTTCTCCTGTAAGAGTAGAATATTCGGAAGCTGAAATTTCTATGGAGGCTGAAATATCATAGCTTCCCGGTGAAATTGAATCTAAAGAAAACGTGCCATCAGTTTGGGTAGAATAAATATTTTCTTTGTTATTTTTATTGTTCTTGAAAGTCAACTTCACTTTGCCTAAGGGTAAAGCCTTTGCCAGGTTATCTGAAGCGTATGATGTGATCACCTTAAACTGAACCGGATGGATTTCTGGTATATCGCCCTGGTATTTTTTGCAGGCAGAGAAAAGAGATACAATAACAGCGATTGCGAATATAGTTTTTTTCATCGTCTATAGTTTAATCGATAATTCAGCACCAAAAGTCGGGCTGCTGTTTGGATAGTTGTATGTTCCCGAAGGAGTAACATAATATGGCTGATAATTGAACACATTATAAACGTTAAATGCGAATTTGAAACGTTTCTTAATCTCTTTTGCAATGCTCATGTGGTAGTTAGAGAATATACGGGGAAGATTGGCTTCGGCCTGTTGCTCTGGCGTTTTATACAAATGGCCATAAGAAGGGTTATTCTTATCGAAATTTGTAATGCCTATATACTTATTGGTACTGGTGTAATAACCTAATGGGATTCTTGAACTTTCGGTATTGATAACTTTATCCAGTAATTGGAATTCGGCAATAAATGAAACCACGAGGCTTAATTTGGGTATATGGGTTAAGCTGGTAATTCTACCGTTGCTGAAATAAGCTCTGGTATTTTTTGGCTCATAAACGCCGATATAAGCATAGTTCGGATCTGTTGTAATTGTGTTGGGGATTTCACTGCTTAATAAATTATGAACCGAACGCGATTTAGTTTTGAAAAGTCCGCCGCTAATATTAAAAGAGGTTTTAATCTCCCTGATCTCTGGTGTATTTAAAATGGCTTCAAATCCCTGATTATCAGATAAAAGATCGTTTTTAAATGTTGAATAATTAATTGCGTAAGCTTTTGTTCCTGTTTGATTAATTGTTGGCTTTGCACCCGCATTTAAGGTTGCAGTATAACCAGGAAGGAAAATGCTCTGTAAATTTTGGACAGTAGATATTCCGTCTCTCGATTTTTTGTTGAAGGCTGTCAGTGAAAGACTGAAATTATTCATTTTTAATTGGGCTGAAAGCTCTATACTCTCGCTTTTTGACGGCTTTAATCCCACACTTGTAGGTTCGTAACGTTCTACATAAACCAAATAGGTACTTTCATTTACCTTTCCATTATATGCGTTTAGTAAAGGTATTTCAAAAAAGGTTGGTCCGGGAAAACGCTGTGCTAAGCCCGGCGATTTATAGGATAAACCATAGGCAACACCAAATCTTAAGTTCTTATTAACCTCGTAATTGATGTTTGTTCTTGGAGAAAAAGAGGTATAGCCATTTTGTATATCAGTTCTCATACCTGCTCTTACATTTAATGGCTTGCCTAGTATTGTCGCTGTAAAGAGATCCTCAATATAAAAGCCAAGGTCTTTTTGTGCCAGGGCCAGTCTGAAGTCATAATAACGTTCTGAGCTTTTTGTGCCCAGCGATGTGTTTGCAACTCTTGTGGTACCCCGTGGCTCGTTCGGATCAATGGTCTGGCCCAATCCCTTGTTTGCACTGTAGCTAAAACTAGTGCCGAAAGATAGGTTATGCACAAGACTTCCTGTTGCAAACCCTCCGGTAAAATCTAAATTAGCGGCTGCATTTATCGGACGACCATCTATTAATGATTTTGCCGTGTAGATACCTGAATCGTAATATCCTTCGTGTATTCCGGTAGTTGTTGCCGTACTGTATAATACATATGCATCATTAACTAACTCTTCCTTATAACTAACCTGATGTCCTTCTGCATATCTTAAATTTAGACCAATATTTTTTAGGAAACCGTTATTAAAACGATAGTTGCTTCTGTTTGCAACACTAAAATTCCAGCTGTCGAATTTTGTTCGGGTACTTTTTTCGTCATCCGGGTCGAATTTTATGCCATCAAGGTTTCTGCCATAATCTATGCTGAAGGTGTTTTTTAATTGCCTGGTATTGCCAAAGGAATTAGTCCACATCGCGTTTGTATTGATTCTTCGGTAAGCCTTTAATTTATCGCGGTTATCCTCGAACGAATTAACATAATTAATGCCCACATTTACAGCGCCGTATCTTGGACTGATTTCAACGCCTTTGGAGAAACCATATGACGTGGCATTATCGCGTAACTGCATTCTGACATAGGCTGGAGATTTACCCGCTTGTCGTTCAATAATAATTGCTCCATCGGTTAAATCACCATATTTTGCGGGTGCCACCCCAGGTATTACCTCTATGCTTTCAATATTATCAGCTGGAATTTGCCTTAAATCGATACCTCCAAAAGTATAGTCACCAGTATAACCTGTTTTATCATTCCCAGTCCCCCTGATTCCGTAACTTCCACTTTTTACAAATGATGAGCCTACGCCACCGGCCCTGCCAGCATTAAAGCTTTGCATGTTTGCATTGTTACTAATGGTATTCCCATCCATAACTATAGCAATTCCAAATGCATTATTTAGTTCGAAAGCGCCTTTCCCATCAGTAGTAGGTGCATAAGCAGCCCTTAAATTAATGTTTTGTACATTTTGAAGAGAAGGCGGCTGGATTTTTCTGTTCGGAATCTGATTCAAGAGATCGTTTACGCTCAATGCCGGAGTTTGTTCAATTAAATCCCTGGTAATCATCAGCGAAGAGTTGGTTTGACCAGAATAATTCCGCTTAGCGTTAATTTCAATGTTCTCCAAACTGAGATCTAAAATCTTTAACCGGATGTTTCCAAGATTGGTTTCTCCTGCTTTAACGGTTACGGGTAAGCTTAACTTCTGATAGCCGATATGGGAAAATTCGAGGGTTAGGATATTATTCGTTTCAGAGCCGTTAATCCTGAACAAACCATTTTTGTCTGTAATTGCATATTGATTGGTTTCTAAAATTTTAATGTTAACAAGTTCCAAAGGCTTGTTCTGCGGATCGACTACAGTGCCAATTACCCCATTTCTTACCTGCGCCAGCACCGACGAACAAATAAAGAATAATAATAATGATGTGTAAAATTGTTTCAATTTAGACTAAATCTTAATAATGCTGCAAAAATGTTAATTTCAACTTGTTTTTGCAAGTTATTTAGAATTATTCTAATTAATCATACAGATTTTTAACTTGGGAAATGCAATGGCAGTCTATTTGTTTCATCTGTCAGATAAAACTCATCATCACAAAAGAAAACACTTTTGTTTAGGTTCTGAATATTTAAAAGGATAACTTTGCGCCTTCAAATCCATATCATGAGTGATCAGATAAAACACGAATGCGGAATCGCTTTTATTCGCCTGTTAAAACCACTTTCTTACTACCAGCAAAAGTACGGTACAGCACTTTACGGCCTTAATAAATTATACCTTTTAATGGAAAAACAGCATAACCGGGGCCAGGACGGCGCAGGTATTGCCACCATTAAACTGGATATGAAACCAGGCAGCAGGTATATTAGCCGATATCGAAGCATGGCTTCAAATGCAGTGGCCGATATCTTCGAATATGTGCAGAACAAATTTGTTGATATCCAGGAAAACACCCCTGAATTAATGCAGGATACAGAATGGCTCAAAAACAATGTCAGTTTTATTGGCGAAGTTTTATTGGGCCATTTGCGTTATGGTACACATGGTAAAAACAGCATCGAAAATTGCCATCCTTTTTTAAGGCAAAACAACTGGATGACCCGCAACCTGGTTATTGCCGGTAACTTTAACATGACCAATGTGGATGAGTTATTGGAACAGTTGTACGAATTGGGGCAGCATCCAAAAGAAAAAGCAGATACCGTAACCGTACTTGAAAAAATCGGTCACTTTTTGGATGATGAAAACCAGGAGCTTTTTGATCATTACAAAAAAGAAGGACACGATAACGTTGCCATTACACACAAAATATCTGATAACCTGGATATTGCCAATATCCTTCGCCGCTCGGCCAAAACCTGGGATGGAGGTTATTCGATCTGTGGTATGGTCGGTAATGGTGATTCGTTTATCATGCGCGATCCGGCAGGTATCCGTCCGGCATATTATTATTACGACGATGAGATTGTGGTAGCGGCTTCTGAAAGACCTGCTTTACAAACCGCATTTAATATTCAGTTTAAAGATGTAAAAGAGATCGATCCAGGTCATGCTTTAATTATCAAGAAAAACGGCGAGGTAAGCATGGAGCAGTTCCGCGAGCCTACTGAAAGACTATCTTGCTCATTCGAGCGCATCTATTTCTCAAAAGGAAGTGACGTGGAGATTTACCGTGAACGTAAACAGCTGGGGCGTTTATTGAGCGATAAAATTCTTCAGGCCGTTAATTACGATCTAAAGAATACGGTATTCTCGTTTATTCCAAATACAGCAGAAGTTGCATTTTTCGGAATGGTTGATGGTGTTCAGCAATATGTACGCAGGCACCAGAAAGACACCCTTTTGCATAAAAAAGAGCAGCTAAACGACGAGCAGCTTGACGAGTTATTATCGATGGCGCCTAGGGTGGAGAAACTAGCGGTTAAAGATGTGAAATTGCGTACGTTTATTACGCAGGATGCAGATAGAAGCGAAATGGTGGCACACGTTTATGACACTACATATGGTATTATCAACAATCATCAGGATACTTTGGTAGCATTGGACGATTCGATTGTACGTGGTACTACCTTAAAACAGAGTATCATTAAAATTGTAGACCGTTTACATCCTAAAAAAATTATTATTGTTTCTTCTGCACCTCAAATTCGTTATCCTGATTGTTATGGTATAGATATGAGCCGGATGGGACAGTTTGTAGCTTTTGATGCAGCTATTCAATTGTTAACTGAGCGCGGCATGTGGCAGGTAATAGAAGATGTTTACGCCAAATGTAAAGCTTCGTTATTGTTGCCTAAAGAGGAAATTGTAAATCACGTTAAAGATATATACAAGCCGTTTACACCGGAAGAAATTTCGGCCAAGATTGCACAGATCATTACCCCTAAAGGTACTGTGGCAGAAGTTGAAGTAATTTACCAAAGTTTAGAGAACCTGCACGAAGCTTGTCCGAAAAATAAAGGCGACTGGTATTTCTCTGGAAACTACCCTACGCCGGGAGGAAACAAGGTAGTTAATAAAGCTTTTGTGAACTGGAAAGAAGGAAATAACCAAAGGGCTTATTAGTAGCTTCAAAATTTCCCGTAAGAAATAAGATAAAATGGCTCATATCGCTGATATGGGCTATTTTTGTTTATTTGCTGCCGTTCGTGAGGACACGGCTACGGCGTGCAAAAACAAATATTGATTGCTAAGAAACATTTAATTATTGATTGTAAGTTGGTTATGAAAGTATTGTCTGCTTGATGTTACTGACTTTTCCCATCTAAACCTGACATACGCGGAAAGCCCGGAACCCGGTTTTTCACCGGGTGAGGACTTGCAGTATTGGCAGGACGGACCTTAATGGCAGCACTGGCATTGCTTTCCAAAAAAAAGCTGCTAGTCATTAAAGTGTTTAGGACACTGGTGGGTATTAATTTGCCAGAAGGTTAAGTTTTACGCGTAAAACTTCAGGTAAGTTTTAATAATGAGCCAGAAGGCGAAAAAGATGATTATTACACCGGCAATTTTATTCAGCTTTTTAAGCGCATCTTCTTTTATTTTATAACGCAGTTTGCTAGAGTAATAACTTTTGGCGCCATCAATGCCAAGTTGTGTGGCCATGGCAATAAAAAAGCAGACCAGTTTTTCGTTAAGCATATTGTTGAGCTTAACAGAGATAATTCCGCTCACAATAATCCAGAACATGAGGGTAGAAGGAGTGAGGATACACATTAAAAAACCTTTGAGCACGTAACCTCTTTTGCTTACTTTTTGGAGTGTATTGCTATCGTAATGCACAGTAATTTTTGAAACCAGGTAATAAATCCCCACTGCCAGTAGAAACACACCGCCAATACTGCCTACGTATTTATCAAATTCTGCTTTATAATTAAAAAACTGGCTACCAAAAAGAACCAGTCCAATCAGAATAATATCACTTATAATTACGCCAATGGCTAAAGAGAAACCAGCCTTGAAACCCCGTTCGATGCTGGTTTTAATCATTGCAAAAAATACCGGCCCTGTTAAAAACGATGAAATAATCCCTGCTCCTATACCTAGTAATATGGCTTCAAACATGCATTGTATTGTTTATGATATGCGAATATGCAATTTTATACCTAAAGATGTAACATTTATTTTTGTTGCATAGGTTGCATAAAAAATACTGGTTATTAGTTTTTTTTATTTATGTTTAGCCCCACTAAAACTAGATTTATAATATGAATTCAGAACAAACGCAAACCAAGTGGGCGCAGTTTATTCCACTGGTCACTGTATTCTTCTTTTGGGGCTTTGTAGCCGCCAGTAATGACATTCTCATTCCGGTATTTAAAAAGGCATTTGATTTATCGCAGGCCGAAAGTCAATTGGTTTCACTGGCATTTTACATCGCATATACGGTGGGGGCGTTAATTTATAACCTCATTTCAGTTATTATGGGAAAAGATATTGTAAATAAGCTTGGTTATAAAAATTCATTAGCTCTTGGTTTAGTTATCTCGGCAGCAGGAACCTTACTTTTTTATCCGGCAGCCAATTTACATTCTTTCCCATTAATGCTTTCCGGTTTGTTCATCGTAGCCTTGGGTTTTTCTTTACAGCAAACTGTTGCCAATCCGTTGGCCATTGCTTTAGGACCGATTAAAACAGGTTCACAACGTTTAACACTTGCGGGTGGTATCAATAACTTCGGTACAACCATTGGGCCGCTTATTGTAAGTTTTGCCATTTTCGGTTCGGCGGCGAATGCCAATACCAACATTAGCGTAGAAAGCGTTAAAATTCCTTATTTAATATTAGGGGTGGCTTTTATTGCCGTTGCCATTTTCTTAAAAATGTCATCGTTGCCTGATCGACCTGCTTTGGTTGAAGCTTCGGCAGATGACACTAAATCGATTAAGGGATCAGCCTTGAATTACCCGCAACTGGTTTTAGGTATGATCGCCATTTTCGTTTATGTAGGTGTTGAGGTTTCAACAGCGAGTAACCTGCCGGCTTACATGGAGAAAGACTTAGGCTTTGAAATCAAAGATATTGCACCTTATATTTCATTATACTGGGCAAGTATGATGATCGGCCGTTGGACAGGTGCCGTTGAAGCTTTTACCGATAATGTAAGCACACAAAAAGTATTACGCTTTATTGCACCTTATTTAGCCTTTGGTATTTTTCTGGTTGTAAATGCAATTGCAAAACACGATCTGGCACCTTTTTATATTTATGCAGCAATTATTTTGGTGCTAATCTTAGCCGATATGGCCAGCAAAGGTAATCCGGCCAGAATGTTATTGATTTTTTCTGCTATTGGCATTACCGCTTTATTAATTGGTATGTTTACTACCGGCATGACGAGTGTATATGCCATTACCAGTGTTGGTTTGTTCTGCAGTACCTTATGGCCATGTATCTTTACTTTAGCCGTTAGTGGTTTAGGTAAACATACCAGTCAGGGAAGTAGTTTCCTAATTATGATGATTATGGGCGGTGGTATCATCAGCTGGTTGCAAGGTTTGGTATCTGAATTCACCGGCATTCAATACAGTTATATTGTGGGTATTATTTGCTTCGCTTACCTGGCATTTTACGCCTGGAGGGTAGCTTCCATATTAAGATCGCAGGGAATTAATTTCGATCAGAAAATTTCTGGCGGACATTAATTTTTATTCCAGTATTTTAGCAGCCACAAAGATTAAGTTCTTTGTGGCTTTTTTATTTTAGCACATGACAGATAAACCAAGTTTCGACTCCATATTTATGAACCTGGCAACCGATTTGGCTGCCCGCTCACACTGTGTGCGTGCGCATGTTGGTGCCGTTTTAACCAAAGATACCCGCATTATTTCGATCGGTTACAATGGTCCGCCGGCCGGTACACATAATTGCGATGAGGAATGGCCGGAGCATGGATGCGCACGGGATAGTAAAGGAAGCTGTTCATTAGCCTTACATGCAGAAGAAAATGCTATTCTGTATGCCTCGAAAAATGGAGCAAAGATAGAAGGTTGTACACTTTATACCACTTTATCACCTTGTATTGCCTGTGCCCGTCTTATTTTATCGTCAGGCATCAAACTGGTATATTATTCAAAATCTTACGCTGCTTACAAGGGTTTGCCCAGTGATGAGGGGGTTGACTTTTTGAGGAAATTTGGGGTGGATGTAATTCTAATGGAGAGCTAAAGTTAATCGTTTTTAATTGTAGAAGTTTACTGCTAATATTTATCTTGACAACTTGACAAGTATTGTTTATATTTGATAGCAAAAAATAGTTATGAAAACAATGTCTGTTGGGCAATTTAAAGCTCACTTTTCTGAAGTACTTGAAGATGTTAAGGCAGGTATTGGTATTGCCGTAACTTATGGTAGAAAGAAAGAAGTTATTGGTTATTTTCTTCCGGAATCTGGCAAAAATAAAGGTAAAAGAAAATTAGGCCCTTTAGAAGGAAAAGCTCAGGTGATTTTCAATGACGATTTTGCCATGACAGATGAAGAACTTTTAGGGTTATGATTTATTTGTTAGATACTCATGTGTTTTTATGGGCAATAATTGATACAAAAAGACTTTCAAACGAAGCAATATCTATTATTGAAAATAATGAAAATACAATTCTTGTAAGCGCCATCAGCCTTTGGGAAATATCTTTAAAATATGCACTTGGTAAACTTAATCTTATAGGTTTAGAGCCTAATGAATTGTTGAGCCAAGCAAAAGATTTGGGCTTTGACTTAATGCCGGTTTCACCAGAGTTGGCAGCAAATCATTATAAATTAAATGCCATCTGGCATAAAGATCCATTTGACAGGATGTTAATATGGCAGGCCATTCAGAATGATATTACTTTAATCAGCAAAGATGAAAATATGAATAAATACCAATCAGCAGGTTTAAAGATTATCTGGTAATTTTCTACTTGGTTTTTGTTCTGTTAATTTTTTTAAAAAGATTAATTAACGCCAAACACTATGCGCTAAGCGCCAAACTTTTTCCTTCAAAAATCTCTAATCTCCCCTCTCAAATCTCGTATCTAATTGGTACCTTTGCGGATGCAAGAAAAAATCATTATCGTCGATTTTGGTTCGCAATTTACACAACTCATCGCCCGCAGGGTTCGCGAACTAAATATTTACTGTGAAATATATCCATATAACAATCTTCCTGAGGTTACGCCTGATGTAAAAGGTGTTATCTTTTCGGGTAGCCCTTACTCTGTTCGCCAGGAAGATGCACCTCAGATTGATTTATCAAAGTACCATTTAAAATATCCTTTACTGGCTGTTTGTTACGGCGCACAATATATTGCCCAACATTCAGGAGGTAGCGTTCAGCCTTCATCAACGCGCGAATATGGCCGGGCTAACCTGAATTTTGTAAATCAGGAAAACAAATTATTTAAAGGGATCAATATCGGTTCGCAGGTTTGGATGAGCCATGGTGATACCATTACCGATATTCCTGAAAACTTTGAGCTGATTGCGAGTACCGATAGCGTAAGGGTTGCCGCCTACCACATTAAAGATTCCGATACTTATGCCATCCAGTTTCACCCTGAAGTAACGCATAGTATTGATGGAAAAATACTTTTAGAAAACTTCCTGGTTGATATCTGCGGATGTAGCCAGGATTGGACTTCGGCTGCTTTTGTTGAAACGACTATTGCAGATATTAAAGCCACTGTAGGTGATGATAAAGTTGTTCTGGCACTTTCAGGAGGTGTGGATAGCAGTGTTGCTGCGGTACTTTTGCACAAAGCTATTGGTACAAACCTTCACTGTATCTTTGTTGATAACGGCTTATTGCGAAAAAACGAATACGAAAGTGTTCTGGAACAGTATAAAGATTTTGGCTTAAATATTAAAGGCGTTGATGCGAAAGACAAATTTTTAGGTCAGTTGGCCGGCGTAGAAGATCCTGAAACTAAGCGTAAAATCATTGGCCGTGTATTTATCGAAGTTTTCGATGAAGAATCTCATCTGATCCAGGATGTAAAATGGCTTGCTCAGGGAACTATCTATCCGGATATTATCGAATCAGTATCGGTAAAGGGTCCATCAGCTACCATTAAATCACACCATAATGTTGGTGGTTTGCCAGATTTTATGAAGCTTAAAGTGGTAGAGCCACTTAAAACGCTGTTTAAAGATGAAGTGAGAAGAGTAGGCACGGCATTAGGTTTAGAATCGTTTATTTTAGGTCGGCACCCGTTTCCGGGACCAGGTTTAGGTATCCGTATTATTGGAGAGGTTACTCCTGAGAAAGTGGCCATTTTACAGGATGCTGATAAAATTTATATTGATAATCTGAAAGAAGCGGGTTTGTACGATAAAGTGTGGCAGGCTGGCGCTATATTTCTACCTGTAAGATCAGTAGGGGTAATGGGCGACGAGCGTACCTACGAAAATGTAATTGCTTTACGGGCTGTAGAATCGCTTGATGGCATGACTGCAGATTGGTGTCACCTGCCTTACCCGGTATTGGCTAAAATATCAAACGAAATTATTAATAAAGTTAAGGGAATCAATAGGGTAGTGTACGATATCAGCTCTAAACCACCGGCAACCATTGAATGGGAATAGTCCAGTTTGGAGTTGTTAGTTTTTAGTTTGGAGTTTTTATTCCAAACAATATAAATAATAGGCTTATGCTAGCAAGGTGGAATAAACTTTGCTAGCATATTTTGTTAAAAAAGATAGGTATGAATTTGAAGAAAGTTTATGGGTTGCTGGTTTTGTTTACGATAGTCTTGGGTGCTTGCTCGCCTAAAATAAGGACTCCTAAGCCTGAAACCAGTAAACCGGTCGAAAAAGAAAAACCTACAGATAAAAAACCTATCAAGAAGTTTTCGCAGGCAAGCGTTTCTCTGCTGGTTCCATTTAAGCTCGACCAGCTTAATTTAAAAACTGCTACAAAGGCTGAGATCGAAAAATATGCGATGCCTATCGATTTCTATCAGGGCTTTAAACTGGGATTGGATTCTGTCGCAGCACAGGGTTTAAACTTTAAACTAAATGTCTTTGATACAGAAGATGATAATGCGCATATATCACTTTTATATAAGAATGAACGCTTTAAACAAAGCAACTTAATTATTGGCCCTGTTTTTCCGGAAGGATTAAAATTTATCTCTGCTTATTCCAAAGAAAATAATGCAATTATTGTATCTCCATTAGCGGCATCAGAACCTACTGAATTCAATAATCCCAATTTGGTATCCATTGTAAACAATATTGGATTACATGGAAAAAAGATAGCCACTTTTATTGCTAAAAATTACAATCCTGCTAATACGATAGTGGTGTTTATCAACACAAAAAAAACAGAAGACGAGGCTTTCGCAGCACCGATAAGAAGTTATCTTCAAGCCAATAGCAAATTTGTTATACAGGAATATGCATCAGCCTATGCTTTTGAAACAAGGATGATCAAAGGTAAACAATATGCCGTAGTGCTGACTTCTTCCGACCGCGCTTTTGTATTACCAACTGTAGAAAAACTATACAAACTAAAACATCTCCGGACCGGAGGATATAATATCTCGCTTTTTGGTCACCCTAACTGGGTAAAACAGAATTATCCGGCTGATAAATTACAGGATTTGAACACCATTATCAGCTCATCTTATAAAATCGACTATAAAAACGGCAATGTAATTACCTTTATCAAAAAGTATCGCTATAAATATGGTTTTGAGCCTGGGGAATATGCTTTTAAAGGTTTCGATGTTGGTTATTATTTTGGCAGGTTACTGGCAACCCATGGTGAAGATTATCGGGATTATATCGTGAAAGATAAATACAAAGGCTTGCATAATAACTTTTCATTTATTCGTGATGAAAAATCAGGCTACATTAATACCAGTTTAATGTTATTGAAGTATAAAAACTTTGCCTTAAGCCCGGTTGAGTAATCAATAATTTTTCTTTTTAATTATCGCATGAGAGCAGATCACCAGTTAAGGGCCTTTGAACAAATTTTGAGCAGTTATGATGGAAATTTACCTTTACATCGCTTTCTGCCTGTTTATTTTAAACAGCACAAGCAGATGGGTTCGTCAGACAGGAGGTGGGCAACAAGATATATCTACAGTTTTTTTAGACTCGGTAAGGCTTTACCGTCATTACCTGCTGAAGAACGGTTAAGTATTGCAGATTTTTTATGTCACGATACGTTAAGCCTGTTGGTAGAAAAGAACCTGCCCGATTTAAAGGAAAGTATGAATTTGCCATTGGAAGAAAAATTAGCACTGATTAAAGCTAAATATGCAGGCTTTGATGTCGAACAGATTTATCCTTTTCATACGGCACTTTCTACTGGCATTAATAAAAATAAATTTTTTGCATCGTTTTTTAAACAACCTGATCTGTTTATCAGGGTAAAGGCTGAAGATTCAGCAACAGTGATTTCCAAACTGGAAGCTGAAAATATAGCTGTTAAAGTAATTACGGATACTGCCCTGGCTTTGCCCAATGGAACCAAGCTTGAAACCATTTTAAAGGAAGGGACTTATCAGGTTCAGGATTTATCATCACAACACACAGGTTTATATTTTAAGCCTAATAAATGGGATAAATGGTGGGATTGTTGTGCAGCTTCTGGCGGAAAAACGCTATTGCTGCACAGTTTGGAACCGGTAATTGAACTTTTGGTTTCAGATTTGCGGGAGAGCGTGCTCTTAAATCTGGATGAACGTTTCCGCTCGGCAGGAATTAAAAAATACCATAAAAAAGAGCTTGATCTTTTAAAGAACAATGATCAGGTTTTACACCATTACCAGTTTGATGGAATTATTTTGGATGCGCCTTGTACAGGTTCAGGAACATGGGGAAGAACACCTGAGATGCTCACTTTTTTCGAAGAACGTAAGATTGATCAGTTCGCATCGATACAAAAGGGGATTGCCCAAAACGTAGTAAAATACCTTAAACCAGGAAAACCTTTAATTTACATTACCTGTTCGGCGTTTGCAGCCGAAAATGAGGCTGTTGTACAGCATATGATTGATACATTGCCGTTGGAACTGGAAGAAATGGAATTGATAAAAGGCTTTGAAAATAACGCTGATACGATGTTTGTAGCCAGGTTGATTAAGCAAAATGAATAACAGGGCTTTGGATTGTAAGATTGGGATGCTTATCGTTCTCTCCATCCTTTCGAGCGGAGTGCAACGCATTCGAGAACCACGAAGCGCTCAGCTAAGCTAAATCTATCTCGGGTTAGATCTCTCCGTTTCGCTGTGCTTCAGTCGAGAGGACGATAATTTAAGTGTGCTCAAACCAGGATGCAAAATTCCTTTTGACGTACTTCACCGCTTCGATTAAAACGGCTATTGCTCCGATAATTAGGGTATATTCTTCAAAGCTGTTCATTGTGTAAGCTTTATGTTTAGATGAATATACGGAATTATTGTTACAGATTGGTGCGGGAATTGTCATTTAATAGAGTAATCGTCATTTCAACCGTAGTGCCTGCCCGTACAGGCGGGGAGAAATCTTTAAACTTACAATTAAAAGATTTCTCCATTTCGCTACCAATGAAGAATTGGCAGGCTTCAGTCGAAATGACGATCTAACCGGACCTGCTAAAGCCCCGTATTATTCCTGAATAATTTAATGGCAATGGCCAGCAAAATCACCCCAAAGGCTTTACGTAAAATATTCAGACCAGATTTACCGAAAAGTTTTTCCAGTCTGTTGGTATTTTTCAATACAAAGTAAACAAACAACATATTGAGTATAATGCCTACTAAAATATTCTGGGTATGGTATTCTGTTTTTAGCGAAAGTAAAGTGGTCATCGTTCCTGCCCCGGCAATCAAAGGAAAAGCCAATGGTACTATGGAAACTGTTTCAGGTGCTTCTTCCTTAAAAATAGTTAAACCCAACACCATTTCCATGGCGATGAAGAAGATAACGAAAGAGCCGGCAATAGCAAAAGATTCAACATCCAAACCGATTACTTTTAAGAGCGATTCGCCAACAAACAAAAATAGGATCATTAAACCTGTTGCTACCAGCGAAGCCTTTTC
Organism: Pedobacter sp. BG31; assembly: GCF_042464845.1. Taxonomy (NCBI): domain Bacteria; kingdom Pseudomonadati; phylum Bacteroidota; class Sphingobacteriia; order Sphingobacteriales; family Sphingobacteriaceae; genus Pedobacter; species Pedobacter sp. BG31. The sequence continues at coordinate 95,090 of NZ_JBHNZK010000010.1, read as the reverse complement.
TGATTCGATATGACCAGCCTTTCTACGGAGTTCGATCACCACCGGTATCGCACCTAAGATATCAATAATCGCAAACAACACCATCGTTGTTGATAGGATCTGGCTTAAGTTGAATGTCATAAAATCAGATTTCATAGCAGCGCAATTTTAAGCAAAGGTATTGGAATTTGTATCAATTCCTCAAAGGTAAGGTGATTTATTAGAAATAGAATTGCGTACGCAGGGTAAGCACGTTATCTTTTCTATCAGCAGTGTAGCCCGAAAGCTGGGTGGATTCATTTCTGACGATATCGTAATACAATACTGCTTTAAAGTGTGGGTTAAAATGATGTAAAAAGCCAAAACCAAAAGTGTCAAAACGAACGTCAGCAGGCGATAGTCCTTTATCGGCCGAAATGTCCATGCCTTTAACTTTAGCATTTGGGTCATACCAGTCGTATTTTAGAATGAGCTGGTTATCTGTACTATTTAAAGTTTGTACAAACGTGAGGTAAGCACCATTAAAAGTTCTGGTGTAATAAGGCAAGGCTACCGATTTATTATCAACAGGATAGGTACCTGGTGTGGCCGAGGTAGTGGAAGTGCCGGTTTGTAAGCCCGAAATTACTTCTGCCCTAAGTTCTGATTTCCAGCTTTTGGTTTTTGTGGCCAACTGGATATCTGCACCATAATATCTTCTGGGTGCTACTTTATTAACTGTTGAAGCAATAGAATCCTTTTCCATTCTCCATTGATCGTTGATCCTGTTCATTTTATAGCTAACAGGTAAACGATGGTTTAAGCCGCCTTGCAATGTACTGATGCCACCTGCAATGGTAAACTGATTAAATGCATAAGTTTTATGGCTTAACCTGAAGATGAAATCTTTGCTATTGTCAAACTCACCCGGACCAGCCAGGCCCTGACCATTATAAATACCGAAATCAAACACCAGATTTTTAAGTGTTGCATCTTTCCATCGTGGATTTAGCGTAAACGTAACACCCAGGTCACGTTCCGTTTTCATTAAAATCTGCGACATCCGTCCGCGCTCCGGTGCTTCCCTGACAGATGAAGACAGCTGCAGCTCGTTCCCGAAGGGGCGGCCTGAGAGGCCAAGCGTTACCGCTAATATTTTCCATTTGTTTTCGTAATAACGGCCCCAGAAATCGCGGATGGCTACACCCTGCTCGGTACCATCAAACTGGAGTACAAAATAGGTAGATGGGCTACCATCTTCTGTCAACATCATGTAATCAGCCCGTAATCGGCCCCTTCTCAATCTGAACCTGTTATTGGTGAATTCGCCAAAATTCCCTCCCTGGTATTCTGCCTGGGCCCCATTTGATTGCGCAACCTGAAATTGTGGCTGCAAATATCCACTAAATGATAGTGAGCCGTATTTCTTTGATATGATGAGTAAATGATTTACTGTTGTAGAATCCATTACGTCATTAATCGTCCGTTGGGCACGCACCAATGTTGAAATGAATAATAAAACAGCAGTTAAAAAGAAATAAGTGATTTTAAGTTTAGCAGGATGGCGGTACATTTTGTTAATTTTTTTGCAAAGGTAACTTTATTAACAATTATTTAACACAAAAAAGCCCCGACTTTTGATCGGGGCTTTAATTAAAAAAGATAGTTTTTTTATAATTCTGGTTTTGGAGGATCAACTGGTTTAACCGTATTACCGCTGTTTCTAAGAACCGAGTTCTTTTTACCATATAAGAAATAAATCGCTATACCTAATCCCATCCAGATTGCTAACCTGATCCACGCTTCTAACGGAAGTGATGACATTAAATAAACGCAAACAATGATGCCCATAATTGGCACGAAAGGCACTAATGGCGTTTTGAAAGGACGTGGCCGGTCAGGATCTGTTTTGCGTAATAACATTACACCAATACAAACTAAAGAGAATGCAAACAAGGTGCCGATAGAAACCATGTGGCCTAAATCGGTAACCGGAACAAAACCTGCAAAGATGCTTACAAAAAGCATAAAGAAGATATTGGTTTTGAAAGGTGTTCTGAATTTAGAGTGGATAGTGCTGAAGAATTTTGGTAATAACCCGTCTTTGGACATGGTATAGAATACCCTTGACTGGCCCATTAACATCACTAATATTACTGAAGTATAACCTGCTAAAATGGCAATGATTAGACCCATTTGCAACCAGCTGTAACCGGTTACTTTAAAAGCTGTAGCAGCAGGAGAGGCATCACCTTTAAAAACGGTGTAAGGTACTAATCCTGTCATTACGTGCGCAAACAATACATATAATATGGTACAAACCACAAGTGATCCTAATATACCAATTGGCATGCCTTTTTGAGGATTTTTAGCTTCCTGCGCAGCTGTAGAAACGGCGTCAAAACCGATAAATGCGAAGAACACCAACGCTGCACCGGCTGCTATACCTGAGATACCAAACTCTCCTTTAACACCTGTGTTTTCAGGAATATAAGGCGTGTGGTTAGCAGGGTTGATGAATTTCCATCCCAGTGCAATGAAAATGATCACTACTGCTACTTTCACAATTACTAAAATGTTATTAAGACTCGCTGATTCTTTGGTACCGCGGATTAACATTAAAGAGAGTAAGGAAACAATTACTACAGCAGGAAGGTTGATTCCTCCTCCATCTACCTCTGCAAATGATTTAGTTAGGTAGAGGGGCATTTCGAGTCCGAACTCGTGCAATAATTTATTAAAGTATCCAGACCATGAAACGCCGACGGTTGCAGCACCTAAAGCATATTCGAGAACCAAATCCCAGCCGATAACCCATGCCATAAATTCGCCCATGGTAGCATAAGAATAGGTATATGCACTTCCTGCTACCGGAATCATTGATGCAAATTCGGCATAACATAATCCGGCAAAAGCACAGCCAACTGCCGCTAATACAAATGATAGAGTTACAGCAGGTCCGGCATGATCGGCAGCAGCAATACCCGTTAACGAAAATAAACCTGCGCCAATAATAGCCCCAATGCCCAACGCGACAAGGCTTGTACTGCTCAGTGTCCGTTTCAACGTGCCTTCACCGCTTTCAGCAGATTCTGCTATAAGCACATCAATAGGCTTTTTTAGATTCATAAGTTGTTTAGTCTTTTATGTTTGTTGATTTTTATGATAATAAGCAGTAAACCTAAATAAAAATTACCAAAAACAAAAAGGGATTCTGTTAAAATCCCTTTTATGAGTCTTTATATCTATGATTTTACAACTAACGGCTTAATGTATCGGTTGTATTTATCAAAGTGTCTGTTTTTATGTTTCCCAAAGCATCGGTTTTTTGTTCAATCCTGATTTCTTTCCGAACTTCCTGTTTGTGTTCGCCTTCAATTGCCTTAACTGCGATGTAAGGAGCGATAACCAGTGAAACAATAGACATTAATTTAATCAGAATATTCATTGAAGGGCCGGAAGTATCTTTAAAAGGGTCACCAACCGTATCTCCTGTTACCGATGCTTTGTGCGGTTCTGATTTTTTGTAGTGCATTTCGCCATTAATCATCACCCCCTGTTCGAAAGATTTTTTGGCATTATCCCAGGCGCCACCGGCATTACTCTGGAAAATGCCCATTAATACGCCCGTAACGGTAACGCCGGCCAATAAACCGCCTAAAACTTCAGGTCCAAAGGTAAAGCCTACAATCACCGGGGTAATCAAAGCAATAGCCCCAGGCATCATCATCTCGCGGATAGAGGCTTTGGTAGAAATGGCCACACATTTTTCATATTCAGGTTTGGCTTTGTATTCCATAATGCCAGGTATTTCACGAAACTGGCGGCGTACTTCCTGCACCATATCCATTGCGGCTTTACCAACTGCCTGGATACACAAAGCAGAAAAAATGAAAGGAATCATTCCCCCAACAAATAAACCTGCCAGCACAGGTGCTTTATAAATATCGATCGCAGTTATGCCGGCAATACCAACAAAGGCAGCGAATAAAGCTAATGAGGTAAGTGCAGCCGAAGCAATGGCAAAACCTTTACCTGTTGCTGCGGTGGTATTACCTACAGCATCTAAATTATCAGTACGTTCGCGTACCTCAGGAGGTAATTGACTCATTTCTGCTATACCGCCTGCATTATCCGCAATTGGCCCGAAAGCATCAATAGCCAATTGCATAGCTGTAGTGGCCATCATTCCGGCTGCAGCAATTGCAACGCCATATAAACCTGCAAAATGATACGAAGCCATAATTCCTCCGGCCAGCACCAGAATAGGAATTACAGTAGATTTCATTCCAACAGATAAACCTGCAATAATATTGGTAGCATGTCCCGTAGACGATTGTTGAATAATCGAGTTTACAGGCCCTTTGCCCATCGCCGTAAAATATTCGGTCACAACACTCATAATCGTTCCGACTACTAAGCCTACTATAATGGCATAAAAAACATTGATGCTTGAGAATTCGTATCCACGCAGATTAAGCGTTTCAGGCAACATCCATTTCACGATAAAGAATGAAGCTATAGCAGTGATGACAATCGATGACCAGTTACCCAGATTCAATGCATGCTGAACATTTGATTTTTCATCCTTAATAGTGACGAACCAGGTTCCAATGATTGAAAATATAATGCCCAGCCCACAAATCACCATCGGTAACAGAATAGGAGACATCCCACCAAAATTATCGGTTACATTAATTTCCTGGCCCAAAACCATGGTAGCTAAAATGGTGGCTACGTATGAGCCGAATAAATCTGCCCCCATACCGGCAACATCACCGACGTTATCGCCCACGTTATCGGCAATGGTAGCGGGGTTGCGCACATCATCTTCAGGGATACCAGCCTCCACCTTACCTACTAAATCGGCACCAACATCGGCAGCTTTGGTATAGATACCACCGCCGACACGTGCAAACAGCGCAATGGATTCGGCGCCTAAAGAAAATCCTGTTAAAACCTCTATCGCAGTTTTCATTTCGGTACTGTTAACCGAAACCACATTAAAATGCTTAAGAAATGCAATGAATAAGCCGCCTAAGCCTAAAACTGCCAAGCCGGCAACGCCCAATCCCATTACTGTACCTCCGGTAAATGAGACTTTCAGGGCTTTTTTTAAACTCGTCCGGGCCGCCTGTGTGGTTCTTACATTGGCTTTGGTAGCCGATTTCATACCGATATAACCTGCTGTGGCAGAAAATACTGCTCCAATAATAAAAGAGATAGAGATAATCCAGCTCGAATGCATCGGGATGCCTTTAATCTCGGTAATTGTTCCCGAATAAGCCAGGAGCGCGGCCGTAAAAACAGCAAAAATACTCAATACCTTCCATTCAGCTTTTAAAAATGCCATGGCACCATCGGCTATGTGGCCCGCAAGTTCCTGCATGTTCTTGTCACCCGCATCCTGCCTGTTTACCCAGGCACTTTTAATCATCATAACTATAATGCCAACAAGGCCTAGCGCCGGAATACAGTAAATTAAATTGTTTTGTAAAAAGTTCATAGTTAATAACTGGTTTTTATATTTGGTTAGTGTTTACTTATTGATCAACTGTTTGAATCTGTTAAATGTTTAAGCTGTTTTATTTAGAATAGGCACCCGCTCTAAAATCCACACATGGCTAATCCGTTAATTTCTTCAGACTTAGAACTAAATACTTCTGGCTTATTTATAGCAAGTTAATAAAATATTCTTCTAGTGATTAAAATTTTCATGGCCCGCGTAAATAAAATTTTGTTCAATTAAAATAATACAGGCGAAGCGCGCCTAATTTCTTTTTTTTAAATAAATTAGCCACCGACTAAACCAAACTAAAAGATGAAAATGGAAAAAGAAGGTGGATCCGCTAAAAGAAAGTTAAGCCTTTTTGATGCCACAATGCTGGTAATGGGCTCGATGATTGGTAGCGGTATCTTTATTGTAAGTGCTGATATCATGAGAAATTTGGGCTCTGGTTATTGGTTAATTGTGGTATGGATCATAACAGGAATAATGACAGTTGCAGCCGCAATTTCTTATGGAGAGCTTTCTTCTATGTTTCCTAAAGCAGGCGGACAATACACTTACCTGAAAGAGATTTTTGGTAAAATGATGGGGTTCCTTTATGGTTGGGGTCTTTTTACCGTAATCCAAACGGGTACAATTGCCGCAGTGGCGGTAGCTTTTGGTAAATTTACAGCCTACCTGATTCCCGCTTTAAACGATGCTGATCCGATTTTCCAAGCCGGGAGTTATAAAATTACCTGGATCCAGATCTTGGCCATCGGTGTGATCCTGCTGTTAACTTATATCAATACAAAAGGTGTTGAGGGTGGCAAGATACTGCAGAATATTTTCACAGGTTCGAAAATTGTTGCTTTAATCGGCCTGATTATTTTAGGTTTTCTTTTGGTGAAAAATAGTTTTTGGTCTGGAAATATGAGCTTTGGATGGAATGCTTTCAATAACCTGGAAACAGATCCAGGCGGTAATTTCCTGAAATCGGGATGGGAATCCATTTCAGGAATGACCATAATAGGTGGCATTGCAGCAGCGATGGTAGGCTCGGTATTTTCGAGTGTGGCCTGGGAGAACGTAACTTTTGTTTCCGGAGAAATCGAAAACCCTAAAAAAAATGTGGTTCGTTCAATGGTTTTGGGAACATCTGCGGTAATGATTCTTTATATACTGGTTAATTTTATTTACCTCAATACCTTAAACAGAGATAGTATTGCTTTCGCCCTTAATGATCGGGTTGCGGTTGCCGCTTCAGAGCAGATTTTTGGTAGTGGTGCAGGTACAATAATTATTGCGTTGCTGGTGATGATTTCTACTTTCGGTTGTGTTAACGGAATCGTATTGGCGGGAGCACGGGTGTTTCAGACCATGGCACAAGACGGTATGTTTTTTAAGGCAGCACTTAAAAACAATAAAAATGGTGTTCCAGAAAGGTCGTTATGGATGCAAGGCATTTGGGCGGCAGTTTTATGCTTAAGCGGCCAGTACGGCAATCTATTAGATATGATTTCTTTTGTTATCGTGCTTTTTTACATGATCACCGTTTTCGGTGTCATTTACTTAAGGATAAAAAAACCTGGAATCGAAAGACCTTACAAAACCTGGTTATATCCAGTCACGCCAATTATTTACCTCTTAATCGGCGCAGCATTTTGCATCCTGCTTTTAATTTACAAACAACAATATACCTGGCCAGGACTTATAATTGTTTTGCTGGGAGTTCCTGTTTATTTTCTGATCAATAAAAAAGAACAAGAGGATTAGTGTCCCGCTTGAGAATCCTTTAGCTCTCGAACTCATTTTAAAGGTAGCTACAGCGTTTTAATTGTCTTTTAGCTACTATAGGACAGCGTCTTAATCGCCGATAAATTCTGAAACAAACTGGCATTCACAGCATCCCTTTAAAAAAGTCGTCATTATAAGGAGGAACGACGAAGCAATCCATCCACGCTTTGATCCTTATTATAAAGATTGCTTTCCTGAAAATCGGAAAAGGCTATCGCATGAACAAGCCTTCTTGCAATAACGATGCTTTTGAATGGTTTATTTCCATTAATGCTAGCCTAAGCATAAACTGTATCATCTTGTATACTTATACTGGCAAAACTGCATATTAGCATTGGGTGTTGGTAAAAAAAAATAAGCAATCATATTAACCTGTATGATTAGTTTAAAACCATCTTCAGTATATATAAACATTTATTTTTCTCTTTTTAGATTTTCCTTAGTGATTGTTAATGAGTCTTATGACTTTCAATTGGCCTGATATTTGGTTGATGAGATTGTAGCCCGGCGCTGCACTAATCAAATTTTAACCTTTAAATTTTAAAACTATGGCTTTCAAAGCTGGCTTAAATTTTTCAGGCAAAAGGTACCAGGTACTTCAGTATGCCTACATATTACAACTTAATATAGATTTCCCCTCGTGCTGCGCTTCTAACTGCCCCAGGAAAAGGAATATATAACTTTAATCAATCAGGCTCAAGGATTACGAAAATTTTGTATTCCTGTCTTCAATATTTACATTATTTCTTCAACATAAATTAGTTAAATGAAAATGATGCGCTTACCTGTTCGCCTTTATGCATTTCTTGTTTTAACTGCTGCAATAGTTTGGTGTTTTTCAGGCTGTAGTGGAGGTGATCAAAAGCCAGATCAACAAAAAGGCAATAAGTTGGCAAAGAAAACCAGCTCTACCGATAATTTTCTTTCTTACACAGATGCTTTAACCAAATTGCCTTTAAGCAAATTTGACAGTCTGGGAATCGTTCCAACTAACAAAGCATTTGCCGATAAATTACCCATCAGCATTTACAAAGGTGAAGCGATTGGGCATGATAGCATCATCGTCCATCCCTATAAAAATAGTGATGTGGCTAACATTAAAGCAGCGATTAGATTATTGGTAGCTCAGTCGATTACAGATTCCTTAACCATAGGAGATTTTACCAGGTACTTTGGGGATATCAAAAAAGAAAAACCGTTGATCGGCAATACCGAAACGCCGCTACCTGTTGAAATTACTGTTGATGCCAATACAGCCCTAAAATTAACGTTTAATAGTAATAAAAAGTTAGCGCTTGCCCATGTCACCATGGTTGAGGTTTTAAAATATAAATAATAGCAATGAATACGCTCGTAAAAATTAAGGAATATGATGCGCATGGCGGACCATCAAATGTTAAAATGGGAGATGATGGCCATGCACAAACCTCTACAACTACGGGTAGGTTTGTGATTAAAAGTATAGAAAAACATGTGAGTTATGGAAAATATGCCGAATGGTCAGGAATAGCGTGGGGTACCGAAGTTAAAATAAATGGAGATGTTGTGATGGTGAAACATATGGGTACCTGGAAAAAGTTAACTGATGTAAACGCAGCATGGGGTAAATATAAAAACGATCAGAAAGGCGTAAAAAATTTTATTCTCAAATACCAGCGTGATCTTTACCCCAAATCACCTATTCCAACAAAATGGTTTTTCAATGATTTTGGGCATGTTTCGGTCAAATATTTTAAAGACCTGAACAATGACCGTAAAATGAATGGTAAGGAACATATTATGGGCGATTTTATCCACACTACGCCGCCTGATGAAGCGGCAACCGCTGCGGGTTTGCCCTTTCTATTGTCAGAATCACATGGTTGCATCCATGTTCGGCCTAAGGATATTGATACCATGATCGGCAATGGTTATTTAAAAAAAGGCAATACGATTGAAGTGCACCCCTATACGAAAAAGGTTATAGATGCATCTTTTAAGAGAAATGCCTTCGGTACAAAATTCGAGGTGCATTTCTACCCCGGACTTTATAAAATTGCAGTTTACAGAGTAATGTAGCCGAAAATGCTACAGAATAGTAATAAAATACATCATGGAAAATAAACTTATCGTAGAAATTAGTATAGAAGATGCAGCAATTGCTCATTTCGCTTCTTTTAATCTGCTACAGGCTTTTAACCAGCACCACTATTTTGAACTTCATTTTAACCACGATCAATTAGGTGCACCTGGTTTGATTAGTTTAGATGATAGTCGCGATTTTGTGGGCAAAACCTTGACGGCTTCCTTTGGCTATTCCCCAGAAAACCTCCAGCATTTTGCCGGACTGGTTACCAAAGTAGAACTCTCGCAAAGTCATGGTTACCACGGCGTGCTTATTGTAAGTGGCTATAGTCCCACCATATTAATAGATCGCGGACCCGATTTAGGCTCATATTTAGATAAGGACTTAGATACCATTGTTAAGCTGGCTACGAATGATACACCAGCTAATGACCTTTCAATAGTAAGTAATGCATCCAGAAAAGCAGCGATCGATTATCTTATACAATACCGCGAAAGCGATTTCGAGTTTCTGAACCGTTTATCAGGCGAATATCATGAGTGGTTTTACTATGATGGGAAGCAGCTTAACTTCGGTAAACCCGATAAGCAAAAAGAAATATCGCTTTTTTACGGACGCGATGTGTTTAACCTGCAGTACGCCATGGAGGTTTCGCCCATCAAGCACAAACGCTTTGCTTATAATCCTAAACAGGATGAAATGTTGCACAGTGAAAGTACAGGTAAAGCAGACGGAAATCCAGATCTGGCACATGCCATCAAGGCATCAAATACGATGTATAGCAAAACGTTTAATCAGCCATCTTTAATCAGGGTTGATAACAGCAACGATATCAAAAGCCATGTAGAAAACGAAGAAAAAGCGCAAATCAGTGAACTGTTAAAAATTAATGCCAGCGGCGATAATGCTCATCTTAGTATTGGTAGTATTGCCGAAATTACCATGAGCATCCGGAAAGAACTTGCTTTTGCTACTGAAAGTCTGGGAAAATTTTTGATTACCAACATTAACCACCAGATAGATGGAACTGGTAAGTATAGTAATACTTTCGAAGGTTTGGTGGCTACCACCGAGCGTATCATGGTTAAGAATTACCAAAAACCACAATCCGATATGCAGCTGGCCGATGTGATTGATAATGACGATCCGCAAGGTCAGGGCAGAGTGAAGGTTAAATTTAAATGGGAATGCCAAACAAACGACCCGACCGAGTGGTTAAGGGTAGTGAGCCCTAATGCAGGTAGCGGCGATACCGGAAAAAACAGAGGGTTCCACGTTATTCCTGAAAAAGGCGACCAGGTAGTGATCGCTTTTGAAGAAGGAAATATAGCCAGGCCGGTGGTGATGGGCAGTGTATACCACGGTAAAAGTGGCGATAGCAGCGGCTTTAAAAACAGCAATACCAAAGGGCTGACTTCAAGAAAGGGGAGCAGTTTAAGTTTTGATGATCTTAACCATGCTTTAAACCTGGGTACCAATGCGGCAAATTTTGTTAAAATAGAAAACGGGCCGGGATTTATCACAGAGCAGGCCGCTACCAAAATAACATTAAGTACGGGCGGCAAGGATGGAAGTAGTATTACGCTAAATAGTAATGGTACTATTGATATTATTGGAAAAGTAATCAATATTCAGGGTACGCAGGTAATTAACGCAAATGCGGGCGATAAGCCCGGCGATGCAGTAAATATTGGTAAAAATGCCACCACAGCTGTAACCATCGACACAAAAAATATAGATTCAAAAGCAAGTAACGGTATTACTGTAAATTCTCAAACCACTATTTCACAAACTTCAACTGGCGCACAAACTATTAAAGGTAAACCAGTAAAAATTAATTAATATGAGCAGATTTAAATTTTTTGATGATAACTCAACAGATCATTCTACAATACAAGATGAGTTAAACAGAAAAACTATAAATGATAACACGCTGACAAGATACCGTTCTGAACAACAAATTATCACTAAACACAGTGGCAATTTAGCCAGTCATGGTGTTCTTAAGCATGAGTATCTTTTGGGTATAGAGAAAATAGATGGAGGATTTAATGCTAGTATTACCATAACAGATGCATATGGATCATATGAGCCAGAATTGATGAAGGATCTTATTCAATTAGGTTTATTAATAGATTCGGTTAGACATGAACAGAAATTTAGACTTAGTGAGAATGGAAAAATGAAGGAATTGTTAAATAAGTCTGAAATGATAGGCAATTGGATGACTTTAAGAACCATGCAGTTAAAGGATAATAAACTTTTAAGAAATTTTGAAAAGGAAGAGCAAAAACAAATCTTAAAAGAAGTCAATAACTATTGTGATGTAGTTTTTTCAGATAATTATCCGATGCTGGAAGAATTATCGAAAAACTTATTCCATTTCACTGTTTTTGATAAATATTTATCTAAAAGTGATTTAATCGGAAAGAGTAATGAGACTACTCAATTTTATTCGAGTATGTTTAATCTTCCGCTTACTATGGAATTCGAATATCAAAATTTTCAGGAGAAAGATGATTCATATGTTTTTGAAAAGAATAGTAAGTTACTATATGTAGATTACAATACAATAATTGATATTTATCGAACACAGTATCAACCAGTACTACATTATGCGTACACAGATTATAACTACAGCATTTCTTCGAAAATAGAGGTTGATAAAGCAAGTAATTTTATCACTCAGGCCTATGTTACCATAGAAGAAGCAGTAAAAAATAATGTAGAAAGCACTATCATTTATAATTTAAAACAAGTAAAATTATGAGTAAGGGCTATTTAGATGAGGGTACCTGTGTAGTATGTAGTTTTATGACATCAAGTTCACCTAATACGGTAGTTACAATCGATGACAATTTAGACGTAATTCATGCAAAGCCAGGTAAAAGACTGTTGAGACATATTGATGTTAAAGTGAAAAATGATTTTGTATGTAAGAAACCTTTTTCAACAATGTTGGGCTTCGCAGGATTTTTAATCGGCTTTGGAGCAGGTTTTGCTGCATTAGGAGGTGCTGCTGCTATGGCGGCATTAATGGGGCCAGTAGGTTGGGCTGCCTTAGCAATAGCAATTATAGCCATAGCATTAATTGCAGCTTTTGCTAAGGCTAATAATATGTGTAATTCTTCGTTAAAAGGTAAAGAATGGGAGATGTATCATGGAGAGGTTACTTTTAAAGGAAAGTTTGCAATCCACCAGGGTTCTATATTAAATTGCAACCAAGGTGGACTTATTAGGGCTATCCCAGATCCTGCAATGGCAGCCGATGCTGCTAGTGAAATAGCATCTAATAGTGTAAAAAGTATAGGTTTAAAAACTTTATCGCAAGCTGTTTATGGCTTTGTTGCTGGCGCTTTCTCTGCAAAAACAGGTGGGCTAGGGGCTAACGCAGCTGGTGCATCTACTCTTAATTTTGGTGCCCTTACAAGCACATTGGCATTTAGCGGTATAGGATATTATGTAGGTGAGGTTACTAATACCCATGGTGGTGCAGGAGCTGGTACAGGAATGGCTATAACAGTTCAGCCATATGTTGATGAATTTGCGGATGGTGCGACGCTTTCCAATTTAGGGAGTAGGTTCAACGCTTGGTGGGCATTTAAACCAAGTTTAAAAGAAATGCCTTTGATAGCATTTTTTAAAGGAATCAGACCATCTAATGCTATAAATCGTGCTGTTTATTGGTATAGATTTAATCCTAATTTTGTGAAGGGATTAGGTATTGGCTTAGCAACATATGCTTCAGATGCGTTAATTGTTGATCCTTTAAATGAGAAGTTGGAATCAGCTTCATCTACCACAGCTAAAAACAAATCTATGAAAAGTGGTTCAGGTACAGATATAATATCATCGAAATAAACGAAATGAAAAAAGAAAGTCCACATGCATTTGGTTATGGTTTGTTTTTAGCCCCCTTCTTGGCTATTTCTCTTATAATAATATTCGCTCCGGATAGTCCCTCAGATGATGCTGTGCATAAATATATTAAGAACTCATCCGAAATAGTTATTCCTGTTAGTAAAGTAATAACCTCAAAAAGTACCGATTGGGCAGGATTATTGGTTAATGGAGATGAAACCTCATTTAACCATTCTGTACGTTATTATCTGAATTTTCGCAAAAATAGATATAAAGAGTATGCGGTTTTCTATTCTTCGGCTTTCAAAAAATATTTTGTGATGGAGAGTTATAATAAAAGTATACTAAATCTGATTGATTCTGATAGTAAAGAAGTAAGAGGTATGGTTAATAAAGAGGAATTAGAAGATCGTAAATATGGTAAGGCGAGTAATCCTGTTCCTATACTTTGGTTAACGGAATATCATCATTTATCAGATCCTGTCAATAAGCAGAAATACAAATACAATGTAACAGAATACCTCAGGTTTTACAAGGGGCGTAAAAATTATGATGAAGGTGCTTGTGCAGTTTGCCCATATTAACTTTTTCAAAATCAATTTAATGTGAAGTAACTAAGTATTTGTTCGTGATGATTTATCTGAATGATTTTTCTTGAAATGTTTTAGTTAAGATATATCTTATACATGAACAAACAATTTATAGGCTGGATAATTGGTGTTTTTATCTTATTTCCTTTACTCGTTCTTTTATACAATAAAATCACGGTACGTAACAATGATGGGGAAAGGTACTTCAAGGATTTTTTTGATGCAATAGCTACAATCAAGTTATCAATACCTAAAGACGATCCATATTATCTGTCAAAAGATTATATAGGATTTGCTCACTATAGACGAGGAGCTAGTGCTATTGGTTTTAAAGGTATGAGTGGTAATATTATTTCTGTGTGATTTAGAGATTCCCTTCTTAAAAAGTATTTTATCGTAAGTGTATATGATGTTAATGATCAATTATATTCTCCATTAGCATCTGTTATGTACGGAACTAAGATAATTGCATGGGTAAATAAAGATGACCTAAAAGATCCTAATTTATGATAAGTTGCATTTACACGCCGGTCTAAATACGAGTTGAAAATAAATATGATCTGTTAGACGATCACAACACAACCGCCTGCAAAGCTGTTGAGTTCCTAATTGTTCTCAAATCTCACATCTCATGTCTCAAATCTCAAAACTCACTCCACGTCTCAAACAAAAAGCGTATTTTTGTAACAATGGGAACACTAGTAGATTCAGGGATAAAGGGGTATAAAAATTACGGAACATACCTGCGCGAAAAGTATAAAGGACAGCGTGTATTTAAAGTAATTGTAGATGGTGGTTTTACCTGTCCGAATCGGGACGGAAGCAAAGGTTTCGGAGGCTGCACCTATTGTAATGTAGATTCATTTACACCAGAGCCTTCACGTCAAAACCCAAATATTAAAGATCAGCTGGCCGAAGGGATGTTAAGGGCTAAAACTTCTTATAAAGCTGATAAGTATATTGTTTATTTTCAGCCGAATACCAACACCTACGCGCCGGTACATTATCTAAAGATGATGTATGATGAAGCCTTATCCGTTAATACCAAAGATATTGTGGGGTTTGCAGTAGGTACCCGTCCTGATTGTATCGATGCCGAAAAAGTGGCACTGTTGGAAAGTTATACCGATCGTTTCGATGTAGACTTAGAAATGGGTATGGAATCGATCTATGACGAAACCCTGGATCAGATCAACAGGGGCTGCAGTCATGGTGAATTCTTGGCTGCGGTAGAACTTTTAAAAGACAGTAAACTCGATCTGTGCGTACATACCATTTTCGGTTTCCCATGGGAGACGAGAGAACAGATGTATGGTTATATTCACGAAATTAACCGTTTTCCCCAGATTAAGTTTGTAAAGTTCCACCATCTTCATGTTGTAGAAGGTTCTATAATGGGCGCTAAGTATAAGAAAGAACCCTTCAAATTGTTTTCGCTAGAAGAGTATACTGATTTACTTTGTGAGTTAATCCCCTTATTGCGCCCAGATATTGTGATTCAGCGCCTTTTTGGCATTTCAGATTGGGATTTATTAATTGCACCTAATTGGGGGCTCAATAAATCAGCAATTCAAACTTATATGGATAAAGAAATCGAAAAACGAGGAGTTGTTCAGGGTTCCGCTTATCGTTTGTGAAATTAAGATTCTTTAGATGTTTTTTTGCTAAAACCCATGAATTTTCATGGGTTTTTCTGTTTTAGTGCGATTTTTCAATTTGTTTTTAGTGTATTTTAGCTAAAATAATGTCGGATTAGGTTAATATTCGATTTTATTTTTATTAAAAACGTGTGTTAAAAATAGATGTATTTTTCGTTATTTTTATTTTAAACCTTTCTTTTTGTGTTGTTTTATAAAAATTTCTATTTTTTATTAAAAAAATTAAACTAAATGGTTTAAAAAATGCAATATGTTGTATTTTTATAAAAATAAATCAAGCATATTTAAAATATTTAAAACATCGCAAACAAATTAACCTAAAAACTATGAGTAAATTATCCTTTAAACAGTATGCGCCTTTTGCGATATTGATGATTGTCGCAATTTTCGCTCTATTTATCCCGCTTCTTCCAAATTTTGATGAAGGCAAGTATAGTGGACCAGACATTGCATTTATATTAATCGCAGCAGCGCTTGTGTTTTTAATGACTCCGGGCCTTGCATTTTTTTATGGCGGAATGGTTCATCGTAAAAATGTATTGTCTACCATGATTAAAAGTGTAGTGGCAGCAGGCGTTATTACCGTTTTATGGACGGTAGTAGGTTTTAGTTTAGCCTTCGGAGATACTATTGGCGGTTTTATCGGAAATCCATCCACGTTTTTGTTCTTTAAAGGTGTAAATTCTGGAGCACCACATCTTCAGGGGGGAGCAGACTTAACTATTCCGCTTTCTTTATTTGCTGTGTTTCAGTTAATGTTCGCCATCATTACACCAGGTTTGGTTGTTGGAGCAGTTGCGGAGCGTATACGCTTTACTTCTTATATTTTGTTTATTGTTTTATTTGCCATATTTGTTTATTCGCCATTAGCACACTGGACATGGCATCCTCAAGGTTTCTTGTTAAAGATGGGGGTATTGGATTTTGCAGGTGGTACGGTAGTGCACATATCTGCCGGTATGGCTGCTTTAGCAGGCGCATTGGTGCTTAAGCGTAGAAAATCGCATTTAGAACATAAAGAAGTTCCGCCAGCTAATATTCCTTACGTATTAATCGGTACTGGTTTATTATGGTTTGGTTGGTTCGGTTTTAATGCCGGTTCTGCATTAAGCGCAGGCAGTTTAGCTGTTTCTGCATTTTTAACCACTAATACCGCTGCAGGCGCTGCAGGTTTATCGTGGATGTTTTTTGATGTTGCAAGAGGCAAAAAACCATCTGTGTTGGGTTTTTGTATTGGAGCAGTTGTTGGCTTGGTAGCCATTACTCCAGGTGCAGGTTTTGTAAGTATTCCATCCAGTGTATTTATCGGTGTTATTGCCGCTGTTATCTCCAATCTTGTAGTTTCATGGAAACAAAAAACCAGCCTGGATGATACATTAGATGTTTTTCCTTGCCATGGTGTTGGTGGTATTGTAGGTATGCTGCTGACTGGTGTTTTTGCAACTAAAACCGTAAACGCTGCCGGCGCTGATGGATTGTTTTACGGAAACCCTGCTTTTTTTATCACCCAGTTAAAAGGTGCTGTAATTGTAATCGCTTTCAGTTTTATCGTGTCCTTTGTAATCTTTAAGCTGGTAAATCTTATTAATCCGATCAGGGTTTCTGAAGAAGAAGAAGAACTTGGTTTAGATGCTTCTCAACATGATGAGAAATACTCTCAAGGCACTTTACTGGTAGAAGAACGCGCCATCTATATCGAAAGAAACAGTCCAATAACAGAACCAATTTCTTAAAGATTTAATATATCTAAACTCAAATCAAGCTCAAACATGAAGAAATTTTTAACCGCTATTTTTGCAATGGCCAGCACTACGTGTGCCCTGGCTCAAGAGACCACATCATCTCCACTTGAAATTTCAGGATCGGTAGATACCTATTTCAAGTATGATTTTGCGAAAAATCCGCTAAACTCCAAAACCTCTTTTGTAACCGATCACAATTCCGTTTCCCTTGGAATGATCGATATTGCACTGAAGAAAAAAACAGGCAAAGCTTCATTTGTAGGTGAACTTTCATTTGGCCCTAGAGGACAATCGCAATCTATACCTGATGCTGCGGCTGGCGGTTCGTCCTTTAATATTCAGAATTTGTACGTTAACTACGATTTTACTGATGAATTTAGTATGACCGCTGGTTATATGGGTACATTCATCGGATATGAGGTAATCTCACCCGTTGGAAATTTCAACTACTCTACTTCCTATCTATTCACAAATGGTCCGTTCCAGAATGCTGGTATCAAAGCAACTTACAAATTCTCTGATAAGGCAAGTTTAATGGCAGGTTTATTTAACGATTGGAATGTATATTCTGCTACACGAGGTGTTTCGGCCATTGGTGGGCAGTTAATGGTTGCCCCGGTTGAAGGCTGGACAGCTTATATAAATGCTTTGTCTGGTGCTGGCTTTGGTGGTTACGGAACCATTGTCGACTTAACTACTGCTTACCAGATTACAGAGAAGTTTAAATTAGCTTTAAATGCAGCTAATTATGATATTAAGGATAATGCGGTACCGGGAAGTTATGCTGGTGCAGCACTTTACCCTCAGTATGCGGTATCAGACGCTGTAACTTTAGGTTTGAGGGGCGAATATTTTAAATTTAAAGCAGCAGGAGCAGTTCCGGAAACGGCCTTCACTGCAGTTACACTTACAGCCAATATCAAATCTGGCGGTTTAACTTTTATTCCTGAAGTTAGATTAGACCATAATAAAGATAAACCTTTCTTTAACAAAAGTGGAGCGGCTGCGCCAAATGGTGGTCAGTTTTCACTTGCAGCAGTTTACGCTTTCTAAATCATAAATTTGAAAAATATGGAGCCGTCCTGGTGCAAATCAGGATGGCTTTTTTTATCTTTAATATTTAGTTTTATCCTTTTATTTATTTCCATGAAATATATCATCTTTGGTCTTCTTACCATTTTTACAGTTAAATTATCGGCACAGCAAAAACAGTTTTCTAAAAACGATAACGGTAAATTCATCTATTACCAAGTGGTAGATTCGCAACTAATTGACAAAAATATATTGCTTCAGCGGGCCAGGTCTTTTGTTGATTTGGCATATAAAAAATCAATGAAACTGGAAAGCAGCACAGATTCTTCTGTTTTAGCCAAGGGAAATATGGTAATTGATAAAACTATTCTGGTTGCCGGTCACCCCAGCGGGGAGATCAGTTACAACTTCGTTTTTGAAGTGCGCCAGGGTAAATACCGGTTTTGGTTAACCGATATGCTGTTTATTCCTTATCAAAGAGATCGGTATGGTAATTTTGTGCCAGCGACAACAATCGGCGTACCGTTAGAGCGTACACCAGGTAAACTTGGTGCCGGTGCCTGGAAAGACATTTTAAACAGTACTTATAATAAAGTCGAAAAATTCGGTGATGAATTTAAAAAATACTTAGCTACCAATAGGATGGAAAAAACCAAAAATAAAGCGGAAACGATCTCAACCAAAAAGTGGTAATTAAAGCTAAAACCTGCCAAATAAGTCCTCTACCTTTTGATAACGGAACTTAAAAATTTCGTTGATTCTGTTTTTTACGATCATGGCATTTGCAATCACACCGATTGGTCCCCAGCCGATGCTGTAATGTAAAACATCGCGCATCAATACCCCGCCATCTATTTTTTCAAAATGATGCTGATGGTGCCAAAAAGCAAACGGACCAAAACGCTGTTCGTCTATAAAATATTCTTTGTCCTTAACATGTGTAATTTCGGTTACCCAACTCAATTTAATGCCGAACAAAGGAGAAACTTTATAGGTTATAATTAGCCCTGGATACATTTTAGTGCTGGCCATATTTGGCGAAGTGACGTCAAAGGCCATGTTCTGTGGAGTGATTTCAGCCAAATTCATTGGCGAAGAAAAAAAGTCCCATGCTGTATCCAGGTTGATAGGCAGTTTTTGTGTGAATTCTAGTCTGTACGTCTTCAATTTCTTTTATTTTAAAGCACAACAACAAAGTGTCGATTTTGTTGAGATCAACCGCAAATTTAGCAAAGTGAGTCGCAAAGATGAGCGTTTTGAACTCTTCTTGCCTTAGAAATAATGATATATTTAAATCACCCGCAGCGATAAGTTCCCATAACCCTTTAACGGATAATTCTTAAACTTCGGAACACTGGCCCCGGACTTCCGGAATAACCTATTATCCCTTTTCCATCACACGCATTCCCTCTCAGTGCACCATTTTATCAGCACAGGTAGAACTGGCAAATGCCTCCGGCTTAGCCTTAAAAATAAAACCCATGCTTAAAATATAGCCCATAGCATCATTTAATGCTTTGTTTGATTTAAATGATGGGTTGGTATTGATGTCAGCATGTACTTCAAGCGCCACATCGTAGATATCAAGTAAATCGCAAATGGAATATGCCGTTTCTATAGATTTTTGTACTTCCATCAGCATTCTTTCTTTGATACTTACCTGCTGCGTACTTTTTTCCTGGTGGATGTACATAAATCCGCCATGATGTTCTCTTAAAAGTACAATTACGGTTGCGAAATCGGTTATTGCGCCCTTAACCTGCGAATCGGTACCGATGCAAACTTTAAGTTTATAACCTTTTTCGCTTTCTCTGATAATCGCATTTTCTATTTCTTCTAGAATTGAAGACTGAATGATTTCACCACTAAATTTTTTCCACGTCATAACTGGTTTTTTTTGAGGTTAACGAATGGTAATCAGGTTTTTATAAAAATAAGTGCTATAAATTAAATAAGTGTTAAGTGATGGTTGTTTATTTGCTAACAAAAAGTTAGTTATCAGCAAGTTAGTGATAATAATCCAAATCCAAATCTAAATTATCGAAACAAATCATTATCCGGTCCGTTAATTATTTATACATTCATTTAAATTTGTTGATTATGAGAGCAGAATTAATTCAAGAGCTCCAGTTATTACAAAATAGCAGAGCGAATAAATTTGTAGATGAACTTACTGACAGAATTTTATCTTCAGTTGATGCCGTTAATGAAAAAGTATTGTCTTCAATGTCTAAACGCGGCAGAATGTTAATGTTGCTGGATAAGAGACTTAATTTTTCTACGCTCCTTAAGCTGCGAAGAAAATTTTTAAGAGCCTAACCAGGCATGCAATTTTTGCCCTGAGGAGAAATGATTACCTTTATGGCGCAATGATGAAAAATGCCTTAAAAAAACTGAATATTTCTGCACTTAACGAGATGCAGGAAGCTTCGTTAAAAGCCGCTAAGACTGGAAAAGATCTAATATTAATAGCGCCAACGGGTTCCGGGAAAACGTTGGCTTTTTTATTACCATTGCTTTTCAATTTAAAAACCGGGGTAAATGGCATACAGGCTCTGGTTTTAGTCCCATCAAGAGAGCTTGCCCTACAGATTGAGCAGGTTTTTAAACAAATGGGTACAAAGTTTAAAGTAAATTGCTGTTACGGCGGTCATGCGGTAAGGGTAGAGAAAAATAACCTTGCACATCCACCGGCTGTTTTGATTGGAACACCAGGCAGGATTGCTTACCATTTGGAACATCAGAACTTTGACGAATCTTTTATTGAAACCTTGGTTTTAGATGAATTTGATAAATCGCTGGAATTTGGCTTTGAAAATGATATGTCGTACATTATTGGCACACTGCTTTCACTAAAACAGCGTATACTCACTTCCGCTACCAAAATGGAAGAAATTCCGGTTTTTGTAAAGTTAAATGCTCCCGTTGAGGTTGACTATTCAAAAAATGTCGAAGCAAAACCCGATTTAAAGCTCAAAAAAGTAATAGTACCTGCAGCCGACAAATTAGACTATCTGTTTAGGTTACTCAGTAAAATCGGCAATAAAAACACATTGGTTTTCTGCAACCACAGGGAAACGGTAGACCGGATTAGTGATCTACTGTTCGGGAATGGACTAGGACATGATGTTTTTCATGGTGGAATGGAGCAGTTGGATCGCGAAAAGGCATTGCTGAAATTCAGAAATGGCAGCCATCGGATTTTAATTACGACAGATCTTGCCGCTCGTGGCCTGGATATCCCGGAAGTAGAATATATTGTACATTATCAACTGCCCTATACCGAAGATGCCTATATTCACCGCAATGGCCGCACGGCCCGTATGTATGCCAAAGGAACTGCATACGCTATTTTAACCACTGAAGAAAACTATAAGTATCTGCCTGACGACGTGGAAGAGGAGGTTTTAGACGACCATTATGCACTACCTGAGGCAAGTGACTGGGTAACCTTATACCTGGCACACGGAAAAAAAGATAAAATTAATAAAATTGACATTGTAGGCCTGTTTCTACAAAAGGGGGATCTAGGAAAAGATGATTTAGGGTTGATTGAAGTAAAAGATACCACTAGTTATGTTGCGGTAAAAAGGAGCAAGGTTACTCAATTGTTAAAAAAACTAAATGGCGAAAAAATAAAAGGGAAGAAGCTTAAATTAGAAATAGCGAGTTGAAGTTTTTGATTTTATAGTCTGTTTGTTGGTTAGTCATTGGTTAATTAGTCATTAGTCGTTGGTCATTGGTAATTGGTCATTGGTTGAGTCGTCATTGGCTCATTGGACAGACGTTATGTCGAATTTCAGTTTTTCTCAATTAAAATTTTTCCAACTTTGCAACATTTCAATTTTAAAACGTTCTAACATTAACATTCCAGTAAGCAATCATTCAATAAATCAAACTGCATGAGCAACAACGATATATTAAAAAAACTAAGGGTAGCCTTATCACTTAAAACAGAAGATATTATCACTATTTGTGACCTTGTTGGATTTAAGGTAACCAAGGCGGAGCTGGGCGATATTTTCAGAAATGAAGATCACGAGAATTTTAAACCCTGCGGCGATCAGATCTTGCGTAATTTTTTAAATGGTCTTGTCATTTACAAAAGAGGTCCCAGGGATGAAAAAAAGCAATAATTCATGCTTTTTATTATTTTTTATACTGATCATATTTTCCTTTAACGCTCTCGCACAATCTCAGTTTAAAATAAGTGGCCATGTAATCGACTCTTTGAAGAAACCTATTGAGGGTGTAAGCATTAGATTGATTACTGATCAAGACACCCTCCGTACAAATTCTGACGAGAAGGGGGGCTTTTCATTTGAAAAAACACCTAAAACAAAGTTTTACCTTTCCGTTACTGCATTGGGCTATAAGCCTTTTAATTCTATCTACCAAATTGAATCGTTTAAAAAAAATGCTGTTTTAGACCCGATAATGCTCCAGACGGAAACAATTCGTTTGGAGGATGTGCAGGTTAAAGTAAAAGTAGATCCCATCAAAATCAAGAAAGATACCATTGAATATAATGCAGGAGCATATACGGTTAGAGAAAATGATAAAGTAGAAGATCTGCTCAGACAACTGCAGGGTATTGAGATTGACACAAAAGGTGCCGTTACCGCTATGGGGAAAAAAATGACCAAACTTCGGGTAAACGGCGAAGATTTTTTTACCAATAACGTAGAAGATTACATCAGGCAATTGCCCGCAGATATCATTGCGAAGGTGCAGGTTATTGAAGATTATGGTGATGAAGCCAATTTTACCGGTATTAAAACAGGTACACCACAAAAAATGTTAAATCTGGTCACCAAGCCAGGACTCGGCAAAGGTATTTTTGGTGGCGTGGATCTAAATTCTGCAACGAGTAATGCACATAATTTGGGCGCTAAGGGAAATGTGTGGAAAAACAACAAGCAAATAGGTTTTGGTGGCCGGTATGGTATGACCAATAATGAATTTTCTACGTTGAACAATGGTGCTTTAAATGGCAATATCAGAGACAAAATTTCGAAAGAATTCAGTATTCATGGCAGTTACGATTTCAGCAATGGAACCAACAGATCTGTTCAGAGTAATTACCTGGAAACATTTAATCCGCAAGGAACCATTTATGATTTAAGAGAAAGCGTCAACCATTCCAATTCATTAACAAACGACATTAACCTTGGTTTAAACGGCTCTACTGCAAAAAATTACTTTAATGTTTCACTTGCTGGCGCATTGGCTGATACCCGGAATGAAGCATCTTCCACTTCAAATAAAAGCGGAATAATCAGGCAGGACCTCAGTTCTAATTCAGGATCAAGGAACAACAATCCCAATCTTAATGGAAGCATCAACTGGTCGCGACGGCTATCCAATAATAAACGCTCATTATCCATGGGCATTAACTTTGGTACCAATGGAGGGAAAACCGTCAGCAGCATTAACGATATAATCCGGTATTATAATGAAACGACCAATATATTGCTTAAAGATTCAATTTTAAACCGGTTGGTGGAACATAATGCTTCAAGTTCCAATTTTGGCGGTAATATTCAGTTTTCAAATTCCTTAAAAAAGGCGACTGATAGTGCCGGATACAATTTCATCAATGTATCTTATCGGTTTATGGTGAGCAGGAGCCGTAACCAGCAAACAACTACGGTTAATCATCCATTGGGAAACAGTTTTGTAGTCGATTCGCTTGGGCAGGATTACGTTTCGAGTTTTATCAATCAGAATATCAGCATTGGCTATAATGCCAACAAAAACCAGCTTAGTTATAATTTTGGGATTAATTTTTCGCCAAGTATCATTATTGGTCAGTACCGGGACACGGGGCAGAAACTTAAAAACTATCAATTGAATTTTTCGCCTTTGGCGAATTTAAGCTATCAGATCAAAGACAATGAAAGTTTAAGTTTTGACTACCTCGGCTATACCAGTTCACCCGATTTTAATAAACTGCAACCCATCAGAAACAATAATGATGTACAGAACCTGATTATTGGTAATCCTGATCTTAAGGCAACCTCAAGCCACACGGCTGATTTAAGTTATAATAAATTTGGACTTAAATCTGGTTTGAGCATGATGGCTAATTTATCGGGTACTTTTGCCATTAACAGTGTGGTGAGCAATACGGTTTTTCTCAGGGATACACTAAACAGCCTAAAACAGCAGACCACCTACGAAAATGTAAACGGTATTTACAATATTGGCGTAAATTACGCTGTGAATAAAAGGTTGTTGGATAACAGACTGTCCTTATCTATCGATGGTAATGTTGCCTACAACCACAATGTTTTTTATACCGATAATGTGCTGAACCGTAGCAAAGGTATCAATGTTTCCAATGCGCTTAAATTTAACCTTAACCAGAAAAAATATAATTTTAATACAAGTGCATCTTATAGTTTCAGTTCCAATACTTATTCGGTAATGAACCAGAACATTAAAAATGTGCAGGTTGTGGCGCTAAGCGTAAGTGCAAGCTGGATTCCCGGTAAACACTTCAGGCTAAATGCATCAGCCTCTAAAAGTTTAAATTTTGGATATAGCTTATATGCCGGGAATCCATTATTGGTAAATTTGGGATTGAATACTTCTTTTCTGAAAGACAATAGGCTGTTATTTTCTGTTCAGGCGAATGATTTGTTTAACCAGGGGGCGCTGTTTAGTACCAGTATTACCAATAATTCCATTTCAGAGAACAGGACCAGGTTCATCAGCCGCTTTATACAGGCAACATTAAGTTATAACCTGAGGCATTTTGGTAATAAAAACAGCAGGTTAAACAGTAACATTAATGCTGAAGAATAAATACTTAAATCCAGATTATTTAGTTTTAAGGTTTGATTACATTTATCCAATTTTACCTTATGAATAAATTCCTCTTTTTTATTTTATTGCTTTCCGGTCATGTTGCGTTTGCCCAAAATCAGCAAGCAGACTCATTAAATACCAAAGCTGAAAAGGAAAATTTTAGTGACGATTGGGCTGCTTTAACGAAATATCAGAAAGAAAATGAAATTTTACTGCTACCAGCCAAAACAGAAAAAAGAGTAGTGTTTTTGGGAAGTTCTATTTTCGAATTCTGGAAACAGAAAGATCCTGAATATTTTAACAGGAATAATTATGTGGATAGGGGAATAAGTGGACAGATTTCGCCACAATTGCTGATCCGTTTTCGGCAGGATGTAATTAACCTGAAGCCAAAAGCGGTGATTATTTTGGCAGGTAGTAATGATATTGCAGGAAATACTGGCCACGTTACCATAGATAAGATTATGGATAATATTAAATCTATGGCAGAACTTGCAAGGTTGCATCATATTAAGGTTATACTTTGTAAATATCTTCCGGTTTACGAATATCCATGGAACAAGCGCATCAAAGCAGCTGATAGTATTGTGAAGCTAAATGAAAAAATTGAAGCCTACGCCAAAGAGCGGAATTACACTGTTCTGGATTATTGGACACCTTTGGTAGACGAACGAAAAGGTCAGCGCGCTGAGCTAACGGTAGATGGTGTTCATCCTAACCTTGCAGGTTATAAAATAATGGAAGAGGTAACCGACGCTGCGGTAAAAAGGGCTTTCAAAAACTGGCACTAGAAAGATCATGGGCCATTAGTTCATTGGCTGATGATTCTAAAATTTGAGGGCTTCAGATCAAAATTACTTTCTTTTATGTCATTCTCAACGCAGTGACTGATCTTAAACAACACGTATAACTTTGGCCTTCGATATTTTAATTTAATTGAGGCTTCGAGTGCTAAAATTGGTGGTTTTGCCTTTACCCTGGCATGAGCTTTTTATTAATATGAATTTCTTTTTTTGGACAAATGCAAACAAAAGAAAATCAAAGTCCTGTGTCATTTGTGCAGCCTGCGTAATCATGAAAATGAGCCTGTCTCAAAATAACAGATCAAATAATAGCAGGAGAATTAAATTTGGGTATATCGTCATGCTCAGCTTGACTGGGCATCTTAATGCTCTGTTAAGGACTTATTTAGTTGCCGTTCTATCGCATTAAGATTAGCTTCGCTGAGCACTCCGTGATTCCCGTTTTCACGGGAATGACGCCCTTTCAAAATATTATTCTGCCAAAATGTCCAAAATCATTTCTGAGACAGCCTTCGGTGGAAAACGATAATTTGTTTACGATGATTGCTCGATTTATTATAGCATATATTTTATCTAACTGTTTTAGGCTCAAGAATATTTCCGGTCAAAAGAGCGATGATTTTTATTAACGCAATCATCTCAAACAAAAAAAGTCCCGATATCATCGGGACTTTTTATTAATCTAATTTTTTATACCTGATGCGTTTTGGAGTTACATCGCCCAAACGTTTTTTACGGTTTTCTTCGTAATCAGAATAGTTCCCCTCAAAGAAATAAACTTCAGAGTTCCCTTCGAAAGCCAGGATATGCGTACAGATCCTGTCCAAAAACCACCTGTCGTGACTGATTACCACTGCACAGCCGCCAAAGTTTTCTAAAGCTTCCTCCAGCGCACGTAGAGTATTTACATCAATATCGTTGGTTGGCTCATCCAGTAGCAATACATTGGCTCCTTTTTTTAAGGTAATGGCTAAATGCACGCGGTTACGTTCACCTCCTGATAAAACGCCGACTTTTTTCTGCTGATCACCGCCATTAAAGTTAAACTTTGAAACGTAGGCACGGCCGTTAACGGCTTTGGTACCTAACTGGATATTGTCTAATCCATCAGTAATGTTTTCGTAAACGGTTTTCTCGGCATCTAAATCATTGTGCATCTGATCTACATAACCCAGCTCAACCGTTTCACCTACGCGGAAAGTACCGGCATCTGCCTCTTCCTGTCCGGTAATTAAACGGAATAAGGTGGTTTTACCTGCACCATTGGGCCCAATAATACCAACAATACCTGCCGGAGGAAGGGAAAAGTTCAAATTGTCGAACAGCACCTTATCGCCATAAGCTTTGCTAACATTCGTGGCTTCAATAACCACGTTGCCCAATCGCGGCCCTGGAGGGATGAAGAGTTCCAATTTCTCTTCTCTTTCCCTGCCATCTTCCGAAGCTAATTTATCATAGTTGGCAATACGTGCTTTCGATTTTGCATGACGTGCCTTAGGTGCCATGCGTACCCATTCGAGCTCTCGCTCTAAAGTTTTCTGACGTTTGCTCTCGGTTTTTTCTTCCTGTGCCAAACGTTTTGCTTTCTGATCTAACCAGCTGCTGTAGTTCCCTTTCCATGGAATACCTTCACCACGGTCTAACTCTAAAATCCATCCGGCCACGTTATCAAGGAAATACCTGTCGTGGGTAACCGCAATGACCGTTCCTTCGTAATTTTGCAGGAATTGCTCCAACCAATCAATACTTTCGGCATCTAAGTGGTTGGTAGGCTCATCTAATAATAATACATCAGGATGTTGCAGCAATAGACGGCACATGGCCACACGGCGGCGTTCACCACCAGATAACACACTAATTTTGGTATCCGGATCAGGGCAACGTAAAGCATCCATGGCCCTTTCCAGTTTTGAATCAATTTCCCAGGCACCCAAAGAATCGATTTTATCCTGCAGTTCGCCCTGTCTGGCCATTAACTTATCCATTTTATCTGGATCAGAATAGTTTTCCTCCAAACCGAAGGCCTCATTCACTTCTTCATATTCTTTTAAGGTGGCCGTAACTTCGGCTACACCTTCTTCAACTACCTCGCGAACGGTTTTTTCCGGATCAAGGATCGGCTCTTGAGCCAGATAACCAACCGAATAACCGGGAGAGAAAACAACTTCGCCCTGGTAAGATTTATCCAGGCCGGCAATAATTTTTAGAAGAGATGACTTACCAGAACCATTTAAACCGATTACTCCGATTTTGGCGCCGTAAAAGAAAGAAAGGTAAATATTTTTTAAAACCTGTTTTTGTGGCGGGTAGATTTTGTTTACCCCTGCCATTGAAAATATTATTTTCTCGTCAGACATGTTGATTTTTTGTATTTAGCTTTTTAAAGGCACTATTATTTCCAATACGAATTTTTAAAGCCAGAATTTTATTTTTCAAAATTATCCGGTTTGCAAAAGCGGCAGTGCGAGGCCGGTTACAAAGATAGAAACAACAGGACCATTACAAAATGGTTTACAAAGTATATCGTAACTTTTCTTGGCGGAGTGAAGTATACGGTGTTTGATAAATTAGATCGACTAATGTTCTGCCCACATTAAAAAATGAGTATACCAAAATTGATCTAAACCGTCGCAGGAACTATCGTTTATTTGCCCGTATTTATCTTGCGTTCGATAGCATCATATTAAATCATCATGGATACTATAAACCAGAAGATGCCAGTGTTCAACAGCCCTCAACGGAACGGATTTACGTGCGCTATAAACAAAACCTGCTAGTGATAATGTTTAAGACAAATTAGTTTAACATTATCGTTATAATTGGATAATATGGGTTTTTTAGGTGCTTCAACAGCTATCTTATTAATTTGGCCCCTAAAAATTACCATATTGCCCCTCACTCATATGCCGATTTTAGTGGTTAATTTGTTACAACCAAATATACTATTGAACATATGAAGAAAACCAGACTATCAAGAACATTAAACTAAACCTCTGCTTACAATTATCTCTATTGAGGTGATTGCTGCCAAATTATCATCAAGCTTTTTTTTAACTAGAAAAAGCTTTCTGGCGAGTTTTGCAAAGTAAGAATATCTGTCATTGTACGGTTTTACCGTATGGTGGTTGGTACGCTCATGAATAAACTAATAAACAAACAATTTCAAACTAAAATCAAAAAATGAGAAAAATCTACAAAAAGAAAGCTCAAATTTCGGGCTGCCTGTTTTTCCGTGGAGGCGTATTCCGAACGCTGCTCAGTATGCTGTTGTTTTTGAGTATGGGCTTTGCAGCCTCAGCTCAAAATGAAGTAACAGTAAAAGGAGTGGTAAAGGATACTATGGGCGGATTACCTGGTGTAAATGTTAAAGTTTCAGGGTCAAGTCGGGGGATTTCCACAGATGACCTTGGAAGGTATACCATCAAAGTTGCACGTTCGGGTAAATTGCTTTTTTCCCTGGTAGGTTATAAGGCACAAACTAAAGCTGTCGCTGATTACGAGAAGTCAGGTGATGGAAGCTATGTTATCAATGTAGTATTAAAACCCGATGCAAATTCTTTACAGGATGTTGCGGTAGTTGGTTTTGGTACACAGAAAAAACAAAGTGTAATCAGTTCAATCACATCAATTAATCCAAAAGAATTAAAAGGGCCAACCAGTAACCTAACTACCATGTTGGCAGGTAGAGTTGCGGGTATGATTGCTTATCAACGTAGTGGCGAGCCTGGTGCAGACAATGCATCTTTCTTTATCCGCGGGTTAGGTAGTTTCGGTGCCGGTAAACAAGATCCGTTAATTTTGATCGATGGTGTTGAATCTACTCAAAATGACATGGCTCGCTTACAACCTGATGATATTGCTTCATTTAACGTATTGAAAGATGCTACGGCTGCGGCTGTTTATGGTGCCAGAGGTGCAAATGGTGTGCTTTTGATTTTAACCAAGGCAGGACAGGCTGGAGAGACAAAATATTTTTTCCGTGCTGAAACTTCATTATCAGGTAATACCAAAAATTTCAAATTTGCAGATAATATTAGCTATATGAAATTAGCTAATGAAGCTGCTTTAACCAGGAGCCGATTAGCGATATTGCCTTACCTGCAAACCAAAATCGACGCTACCGCCGCTGGTGAAAATCCGCTTTTATATCCAAATAACGATTGGATAAAAGAGTTGATTAAGGATTATACTTTTAATCAACGTTACAACATGAACGTAACAGGGGGGGGGAGTAAAGCCAGTTATTATATTTCAGGTACGTATAACATTGATAATGGGGTATTGAAAGTAGCTGATCTTAATAATTTTAACAGTAACATAAAACTAAGAAATTATTCATTGAGATCAACTGTTAATATTAACCTGACGAATACTACAGAAGCTATTGTCAGAGTGTATGGCCAGTTTGACGATTACAGAGGACCAGTAGGAGGTTACGATAGTAATGGAAATAAAATCAATGGTGGCCAGAAAATTTTTAACCAGGCACTCTGGTCAAATCCTGTAATGTTCCCTTCAGTTTATCCTGCAAGTTATCAGCCTTATGCTAAACATCCTCTATTTGGTAATGCCATTTCTCCTTCAGGGTCGCTATATGTGAATCCATATGCTGAAATGGTTAAAGGATATCAGGATAATAATTCTTCAACCTTACAAACACAGATTGAACTCAAACAAGATTTAAAAGGTTTGTTGCCAGGTTTGAGCGCGCGGATGATGTCGTATGTGATCAGATATTCCTATTTTGATATCGCGCGGAATTATAATCCTTTTTATTATTCAGCTGTTCCAAATCCAGCAGGCGGTGATTTTATGCTAAACTTGTTAAATAGTGGTGCACCTCCAACATATGGCCTTACCGGTACAGAATATCTTAATTATTCAGAAGGTACTAAAAGCTTGAACTCTACTTTTTATACCGAGGTAGCAGTAAATTACAGCCATACTTTTAAAGAGAAGCATGCGGTAACAGGAATGTTGATTACCAATATGAGAAATTATCTGGCGGCAAACGCCGGAAGTCTTCAGTTGTCATTGCCTTCCCGTAACCAGGGGGTGTCTGGACGTGCAACTTATGGATATGATAATCGCTACTTGGCGGAATTCAACTTCGGTTATAATGGATCGGAGCGTTTTGCTGCAAATAATCGTTTCGGATTCTTCCCTTCATTTGGTTTGGGTTATCTGATCTCGAACGAGAAGTTCTTTAAGCCTTTGAGCAAAGTATTAAGTAATGTAAAATTTAGAGCTACTTATGGTATAACAGGTAATGACCAGATTGGAAGAACCCAGGATCGATTCTTCTATCTTTCTGAGGTAAATATGAATGATGCAGGCTATGGTGGAACATTTGGAGAGAATAACTTTTATTATAAAGATGGTATTTCTATTTCAAGATATGCAAACCCTTTGATCACATGGGAAAAATCAAAACAACTTAATCTTGGTTTAGATATGACCCTGTTCGATGCGTTAAGTCTTAATATTGATGTATATAAACAGAACCGTTCGAACATTTTAACAGATAGGGTATATGTTCCTAGCACTATGGGACTTCAGGCGGCAGTTAAGGCAAATACAAACGAGATGGAGAGCAGAGGAGTTGATTTTTCGGCTAATTATAATAAGTCTCTTGGAAACGGCATGTATTTGCAATTAAGAGGTAACCTTACCTATGCAACTAATAAAGTTTTGATCAATGATGAGCCTGCTTATAATTCAAACGAGGCCTATCGTACACGCGTTGGATTGCCAAGTACGCAAGCTTTTGGATATATCGCAGAAAGACTATTTGTTGACGATGCCGAGGCTAAAAATTCACCTGTACAATTTGCAGGTAAACCGGGACTTGATTATGGTGGTGGTGATATTAAATACAGAGATGTAAATGGCGATGGCATAATATCTGCAGCAGACGCAGTACCCATCGGGTTGCCTCAGGCGCCAGAAATAATTTATGGTTTTGGAGGAACTTTCGGCTTCAAGGGCTTTGATATCTCTGCCTTTTTCCAAGGTTCTGCACGCTCTTCATTTTTTATCAATCCACAAAATATTTCTCCATTTGTATTTAACGGAGGTTCACAAAACGGCCTTCTTGACGTTATTGCCAATAGCCATTGGAGTGAAGAAAACCGTGATATATATGCATTTTGGCCACGGTTAAGCGACAAATTCGTTGCTAATAATAATCAGACATCGACTTGGTGGATGCGTAATGGATCATTTTTAAGATTAAAAACAGTAGAACTCGGGTATAATCTCCCAAACAGAATCCAAAATAAACTTGGAATCAGGGCTACCCGCTTTTATTTAAATGCCAGTAATCTTGCTGCGTTTAGCTCATTTAAATTATGGGACGTAGAAATGGGAGGAAATGGTTTAGGTTACCCTATTCAAACGGTATACAATTTAGGTGTGAGTTTAAGTTTTTAAAGATTGTTAAAGAAAATACAATGAAAAATACCGAAATATTATTTCAGATTAAAAAGAAACCTGGTTTAGTGGGGTTTGCCTCCATTCTAATGCTGAGTTTAGTTTTATTGGGTTCATGTAAAAAGTATCTGGATATCGTTCCTGATAATGTAGCCACAATAGACAATGCATTTACCTTAAGAAGTGAGGCAGAGAAATATTTGTTTACCTGTTATTCTTTTCTGCCAAAGGATGGTGACCCGTTGAACAATATGGGCTTTATGGCCGGAGATGAAATCTGGTCTAATATCGAAGAACGTGAGTTTATTTCTTACGGATGGCGTATTGCCAGAGGTAGTCAGAATGCTGACAATCCCTTGATGGATGCATGGAACGGACGCTATCAGGGTGGTGGATATAATGATAACTTTGGTTTGTACAAAGCAATCAGAACCTGTAATATTTTTTTAGAGAATGTACAGGATCAGACGAAAGTTCCAGATCTCAAATTGGATGAAAGACAACGTTGGATTGCTGAAGTGAAATTTTTGAAGGCATATTATAACTTTTTACTATTACGGATGTACGGTCCGATTCCAATTGTCGATAAAAACCTGGAACTAGATGCTTCTGTGGATGAAGTGAGAATTAAAAGGGTGCCTTTTGATGATTGCGTGGATTACGTGAATAATCTGTTGGACGAAGCTATCACCAACTTGCCCATGATTATTACTGACAGAACTAATGAGTTGGGACGCATTACCAAGCCAATCGCACTTGCAATTAAGGCTAAGTTATTACTTACTGCTGCCAGCCCGCTGTTTAACGGAAATACAGATTATGCTGGTTTCAGAGACAAAGATGGTGTTGCCCTTTTTAACACTACCTATGATGCAAACAAATGGGGAAAAGCCAAGGATGCAGCAAAAGCTGCAATAGATGCAGCTGAAAGCGCTGGATTTAAATTATATCAATTTCCTGGTTCTCAGTTTAAATTGTCTGACACAACGCTAAGACAGCTAACCATTAGAGGTGCATTAACCGAAAGGGTAGCGCAAAATTCTGAGCATGTTTGGGCAAATCCAAATAGTTTATCATTGTTTATGCAACAGGTAGCAATGCCACGTTTAATGAAAGGGTCAGATCCTATTCCGGTGGGGTTAGCACGACAACAGCTTGCTCCCCCCATAAAAATTGCAGAAATGTTTTATACCAGAAACGGTGTGCCGATCAACGAAGACAAAACGCTTGATTTCAGTAATCGTTATAGCATCAGGAAAGCAGTGAAAGCAGAACGTTTTTACATCAAAGAGGGCTACAATACTGCCAGATTAAACTTTGACAGAGAACCACGTTTTTATGCTGATTTGGCGTTTGACGGTGCAACATGGTACAAGTATGATAGCCCTTCAGGCACAGATGAAAATACCTATACTGTTGAAGCAAAATCTACACAATTGGCTGGCGCAAACAACTTTGGTTGGTATAATGAAACTGGTTATTTTGTTAAAAAAGTTGTGGATTGGAACATGTCGCAAAGCAATAGTGGGGCGACATACAGAACCTATGCCTGGCCCGAGGTTCGTTTGGCGGATCTGTATTTAATGTATGCAGAAGCGCTAAATGAAACTTTGTCTAGTCCTAATTCGGATGTATACACATATATTAACAAAATCAGAACCAGAGCTGGGCTTCAAAGTGTAGAAACTTCATGGACAAACTATTCAAGTAATCCAGCAAAATATACCACTAAAGATGGTATGCGTCAGATCATTCAACAAGAACGCTTAATTGAGATGGCTTTTGAAGGTAGTCGCTATTGGGATATCAGAAGATGGAAACGGGCAGCCGAAATGTTTAATCAGCCGATTACTGCATGGAGCGTAAACCAGCCCGATGAGCAGTCTTATTACCGTGTAAGAACAGTGTTAAATCAGAATTTTATAGCGCCGCGCGATTATTTATGGCCAATTAGAACATATGATTTAACTGTTAATCCTAAACTGGTACAAAACCCTGGATGGTAAAATTATTATTAATCAATAAAAAAATATGAAAAAGATTAATCAACTACTTTATTTGGTGCTGTCAACAATGATAGTGTCATTTATAGGATGTAAGCAGGATGAACTTAAGCCATTTGAAACGAATGATACGCCGCCGGGGCAAGTTTCTAACATCGTGGTAGAGAACGGTCCGGCCAATGCTAAAATTAGCTATACTTTGCCCGCAGATAAGGATTTACTGTATGTTAAGGCGGTATACAAATTAGCAAATGGTACGGAGGCAGAAGTTAAATCCTCGTATTACAATAACAGCTTGTTAGTAGAAGGCTTCGGCGATACCAATGAGCATGAGGTGATGGTTTACGCAGTAAACAGAAGCGAAGTTGCCTCAGCGCCAACAATCGTTAAAATCAAACCTTTGGAAAATCCGATTAAAGGAGTATTCAGAAATTTAAAAGTAATACCCGATTTTGCAGGCATTAACTTTACGTCTATTAATCCGGCTAAGGCCGATTTATCAATTGAGGTAATGATTATGAAAAATGGTAAATACGAATCGCTCGGCAAAAACATTTATACTTCCGCGGCGGATATTAACCAGTCAATTCGTGGTTTAGACACTCTCACCAGTAAATTTGCAATTACGATTCGCGATCGTTGGTTAAATTATAGTGATACCTTATATACTACCTTAAAGCCGTTATATGAAACAGCGCTTTCAAAATCGCTATACAAAGCGTTAAAACTTCCTACAGATACTAAGCAGACTTACACGGCGACTGCCTTAGAGAATATGTGGGATAATAACTTTATTGACTGGCCAAGATGTTCACTTACCGACGTTACACAAATAACGCCACAATGGGTAACTTTTGATCTCGGAAAGTCTGCAATTTTAAGTAGAATCGTAGTGTGGAACTATCCTGAATACCTAAATGGCGGAAGGATGTACTATTACGGCGGAAACTTAAAGGATTTTGAAATCTGGGCATCTGATAACCCTCCTGCCGATGGCAGCTTTAATAATTGGGTAATGATCGGATCTTATAAATCAACTAAACCATCAGGTAGTGCGTATGGTGTACAAACGTCGGAAGATTATGCCTTTGCCAATGCTGGTATCAGTTATACTTTTGGGGCTGTTGCGAAGAAATTCCGCTATCTGCGCATTAAATCTAATAAAAACTGGCAAGGTACAACCTTCCAATCTATTTCTGAGATTCAGTGTTATGGAGATCCGCGATAGCAATTTAAGTTTCATTTAAAAATGATAAACATGAGTAATTATAAATTAAAAAAATATAGAAAGTTAACCGTTTATTCCGTGCTTTTATTAGTTCTAGGAATTTACAGTGCCTGTACCAAACAGGATGACTTTAAGAAGTTCGTTGCAGGTGGCGAAATTTCTTATACA
Source organism: Pedobacter sp. BG31 (assembly GCF_042464845.1). Classification (NCBI taxonomy): domain Bacteria; kingdom Pseudomonadati; phylum Bacteroidota; class Sphingobacteriia; order Sphingobacteriales; family Sphingobacteriaceae; genus Pedobacter; species Pedobacter sp. BG31. Next base: position 59,452 of record NZ_JBHNZK010000010.1, on the reverse strand, counting down.
GGTAAGTTAGATTCTGTTAAAATGTATTCCGGTGATTCTAGAGTGTTGCTAAAAGGGCTTTTTCTAGCTGATCCTAAAGTTGTAACCTGCAAAATATTTTGGAATAACATGAAAGACTCATTGGTAATCCCGGTGATTAAAAAAAACGTTATAGATACTCTTAAGTACTCCATTCCAATAACAACAGAAGGTTTACAGAATTTTATCATATATACTTATGATAAGGCAGGTAATAAATCCATTCCCGTTTATGCTAATGCTAGATCGTATGGCGATCGATATAAGGCCTCATTATCGAACAGACCTATTTCTTCTGCAACTGCTGATGCTAGTACTGGTAAGGGTGTTATATCGTGGTTAGGTATGGATAATCTTACCGGAGTATTTGCTACCGAAGTACAATATACCAGTACAAGTGATGTATCTAAAAAAATTAGAACGATAATTGATTCTAGTAGAACAGTTATTCCTGATTTGAAAGCGGGAACAGATATTCAATATCGCACACTATTTTTACCGGATACCACATGTGTTGATACTTTTGCTACGGCTTTTCAAACACAACGTATATTAATTGATTATACCGGATATTTTAAAAATAAAGGGAATCCATTCGTATCAGATGGTGCAAGTGGTAGCGGCAGATGGCGTGTTTTAAAAGATTGGGTTGTTTCTGCCAGTGTTAAAAACCATGGTGGTTACGGAAGCTGGTGTTCTGATCAAGGCGGAACCTTGGCAATGGAAATGGGGTGGAGCAATACGGCCGCAATAATCGATGGTAAAATATATCAATCGTTTACGCTACCTGCGGGTAAATATAATTTCGCAATTGATATAGGAGCAAACGAAGCCATTGATCCCGTTTATATTGTCGCCGCTGTTGGAAATACACTTCCAAATGTAAATTCAATATCAACAGCAATAGCTTACACGAATTTTGCGGATAAAAACCTCCAGTTTACGCTAACACAGCCGACTACGGTTTCAATTGGTTTTCTTGCTACTATGACTACAGGTAATCAATATTGGATAGTAAAAGGCGTGTCGCTGAAATCACTTTAATGATAAAATAAACATTATTGAATAATCCTCAAGTCTTAACTTAGCTTCGAGGATTATTCAGTTTTGCCCACGCTCTATTTTTAATTAGCAAATAGTAAAACCTATAATTATCGCTACGTATGAAGACTCAATCAAAAAAATATCTTATTGCAATATGTTTTATTCTTGCCCTTTTTGGCGGATGTAAAAAGACTGAAAAAGTAGCTGAAACCACAACACCTAAAACGGAGTCAAATGGTTCCATTGCTACTATTACCACTAGCACTTTTACAAGTATTACCACCACTTCTGCCATGAGTGGGGGAGTGATAACCGACAAAGGCGGGTCGCCGGTTACCGATCAGGGGGTTTGCTGGAGTACCTCTCCAAAACCAACAGTGGATAACAATAAATCCGGAGTAGTGAGTGTAAGTGGGTCAGGTACGTTTACCAGTGAAATTAAAGGGCTAACCGCTTCAACTAAATATTATGTAAGAGCTTTTGCTGTAAACAAAGCCGGAGTTGCTTACGGCAATGAAATCGAGCTCGTTACCGCCAGCATAGCCAGCGCTACCTTTGGTTTTTCTCCCATGTATATTATTGGTTCTACTGTGGCAGCAGCAGATATTGAAGTGTTAACAGATGGTGGTGATGCCATAACAGAACGGGGAATTGTTTATGCTTCCACATCAAATCCTACTATTAATAGTAGTAAAGTGAAGCATAGTAATAAAGGGCTTGGTAAATTTAGGGTGAGCTTAAAAGACCTGACGCCAAAAACCACCTATTATGCCCGGGCTTATGCCATTAATTCAAAAGGAGTAAGTTACAGTAGTGAAGTGACGTTTAAAACCATTGCAAAAGGTAACTTCACCTATACCTTTAACAAATCTCAAAATCCTGGGGCGGAAGAGCTCGCTGCGTATAGCAGGCTGCAGGTTGCTATTGATAGTGCAGCCTGGTATTTTAATAACTATACTTCTGTTACCAAACACGTATATCTCAATTATGTTGATGGAGTACCAACAGCTGATGCAAACAATCAGGGTTGGATGCGTTTTGGAACCAATTCTTCCTATCAAAATCTCCGCACAATGCTTCATGAAGGTTCGCACACTTTAGGTACAGGAACTTCTTCATGGTGGTGGAATACGTTGGTCAATGGTAAACTTCAGGCGCCTAGTGTAACGGCTATATTGAGGCTGATCACAAATGACAATACTGCCCAGCTTAGTGGCGATAGCCAGCATTACTGGCCTTATGGTCTTAATCAGAATTCAGAGGTGACAACAAGCTGGGATTTTGCCTATACCTGCTTAATTATCGAAGCCATGCGTAAAGATGGTTTGACAGAATTCAGCGGTAGCTATACACCATAATGACTACATTTGAATGCAATAGTATATGCCGGTTTTCAATAACGAAATGAAAACAGGCTGTTCCAAAAATAGTAAACCCCAAAGGCTTTAGTTTAGCTTTTGGGGTTTTTATTTGTATAAGATAAGTTTTAAAAAGTTGCCTTATTGACTTAACCTGTGTCGGGTGTAACGAATGGTCCATATGTTTTAAAAACATCCTGACAAATCTTTCGAAGGTCATCAAAACGGTTTCATACGGTTGAAATAGCTTCAGTTTCCAGATTTTGGATCGCTCGGATAGCAGGTACATTAGCGAGATTATAACCCCTAAATTTAGTATCGCGTATGCTTTACGGTCAAGCTATTCAGTATAATGGTTTTTAATCTCTAACCTTCCCAAAAACCAAAATCATCCAAATCAGGCTTTTTATTCTTTACCTCTAATCATTTTCTGCAATACGAAGATTCATCTTTTAGGTTTTGTGCATAATATATTCATTTTCAATCATATGTGATTTGTTTTTCTCGTTAAAGCTAAGGGTATGACCTCTACAGCGCTCAACTTTTGAATCAGCAAAAAATTTGAAGAACTGAAAAAATACGCCAATAAAAACGATTTATTAAAATAAATTGTATTATGCTTATATTTCTGTTTGATTTTTTTCAACCCATTAGTTGATGATGATCAAGAGGTTTTTTTATTTTTTTAACAACCTTTGAGAATATCTACCCTAAGTCTTTAACATCAATGCAATGCAAACCTTTTGAAATAAATGTGATTACCATAAACGCGATCACAAAGAAAAAAAAATGTAACGGATATGGATTTTTAATGTCTCAATCGATACGTTTGATTATCAGGTGCTTTTCCGGGCTTTGTTTTATGTTTTTCCTTCTTATACAAAATTGCTATCTAAATGCACACAGTTTGGTGGCTTTAATGATTAATTATTGACCTAAGGTAATGAGATAGCCCTTTTGGGATGATATGCTTTTACTAGGAATTCCCCGTTATACCCAGTTTCAAAGCGATTAAATGCTTTGACTAGGTAATGCTTTTTTCTGTAACAGCCGGATAAGGAACAATTAACAAACTTCGATACCTAACAGGGGCAAATGGTTTTCTGTTGGAAAAATTACATGCAAATGGAAGGCTCTAAGATATTGATTATATTAAAGGACGCCAAGCTCAGGGCGAAGATTTCCGATATATTGGTCACAGGTAAATACCTGGTTGAGTTTACAGATAATGGGAAAAAGGCTATGGAGCTGATCAGAAACCTCCCCATAGATCTGATCATTTGCGGCATGGAGTTAAACGGGATTGATGGGTTTGGTGTACTGCGGATGGTAAACAAGTTTATTGATACGGTGAGCATATCTGTAGTGATGATTGTAAAGGGAGATGATCAGTATGCGATAAGAAGATTGATGGAAATTGGTGCCGATGGTTTTCTTATTGGCGACTTTGACGATGCGGAGTTACTCAACCAGGTGGAGGCAAGGTTGAGAAAAAGACGACTTCAGCATGAGTTTTTTCTCCAACAGCAGTTTCAACAAAAAAGTCCTACGGGCATGGATAATGGTCTTTTCTGGTTGAATGCCAAGCGACAAACATTAGTACCAAGAATTTTTAAAAAAAAACAGATAATTTTTTATAAAGGCGAACCTTGTACGGGGATTTATTACGTACTCTCAGGAAAAATAAAAACTTTCGTAGCAGATTCTTCAGGCCGCGTATTGATTACAGCATTATATTACGCAGGTGATTATTTTGGTTTTCAGGATTTTACTGCCGGATCACGCATGTCAAATACTGCAATGGTTGTTAATGATGCACAAGTGGTGGTTATTCCTTTAGGGATTATTAACGAATTGATTCAGGAACACCCGGAGGTGACAAACTTTTTAGCTAAAAAATTAGCGAAAATGGTACACGAAAGGGATGAACAGACATTAGAACTCGCTCATGCCACGGTAAGGGAACGGGTATCGAGATCCATTGTTAAATTGGCGAAAAAGGAAAGTAATGTATCTGATAACACCCGGCTTACACTTCCCAGAACCGACCTTGCGAATGTTATTGGAATTGCGTCAGAAACCCTTAGCAGAATCCTCGGCGATTTTACAAAAGAAGGCCTTATTGAAAAGGATGGAAACGATATCATTTTAAAAAAAGTTGAACGTTTAAAAAATGTATATAGCTAATGCAGTTAAAAATGCCAGCCAATCTGGAGCAGCTATTCTGCTGGTTGGTTCTCTATTGTGTTTGAACTGTACCGATTCTCATTATCTTGCTCATTTGAATACAATTAAAAGAATTGATCCTGGTAATTTCGGCGATTATCCACATAAAGCGTAAGAAAGAAGTAGTTCTTTTGGCAGGCGTTCGTACAGCCCCGGATAAAATGTTCGAAAACGCGTAATTCTGCAGCCTGCATCAGGTAAACGAAAAATTATATTTCTTTCGCTGACATCGTTCATGGCACAGGGAAGAAGGTGGGAATAGAATAATTCAGCTAACTCGGGATGTGATTTATAGCAGGTTTCAAGGTCCTCATAATCTATTAGAAAAACGATGGCATCTTCTATGGCCTCTAAATTTAGATTTTCTGGCCTGGAACTGTTCTGGCCTTGACAAATATAAATGCTACCTTCCTGTCCCAGCCATACGTTTATCTTGCCAAATTCGTCATCCTGCAAAAAACTGTTAACCAGGCCACTGCATATCATAATAATCTGACCAGCGGTGCTGAAGGTGTTTTTCGGAAAGAGCGTTTCTCCTTTATGTATATTCAACGCTATGGTATGCCTAAACAGGCATCTTAGTGCTGCCCGGCTTTTAATTCGATCGATTAATGGCAGGAACATTTTCAAAAAAAGCTTAATTTCTAATATTTCCATTTCCGGTTCTTTTGATGCTTTGCACAGCACGCTTAGCTTGTTTATGCCCTAAACAGATAAAACGATCAATAACTTTTTAGAAAGTTATGGAGTGGTTTAGCTATCGCATGCTGTTAACTAATAAAGTCTATGCACTAAATTCTCCTTTACAAACTGCTATTCTATTGATTTTGCTCAAGGCGATACTTGATTCATTTCAATTAAGAGGAAATATTAAAATTAGTCCTGCCAGTTCGTGTTCCATTCAATCTTATTTTAATCGGATACCAAAGTATAATGGATGTGTATTGGCAATTTCTCAGGATAAAAGGCCTTGAGGGTGTTCGCTTCAGGGCGTATATAATACGTTTGAGCTGCTATTTTCAACACCTGGGTATCATTCTAAATAAGGGTTGTCCTCATGGGGCTTTATTTTGTAGCCGAACAGGTAATAGGACCTGTTTCTACTTTCAAGATTATCATGAAAATGGGCATAACAAAAAAATCCTTGAGTTGGTTCTGTATCTCTTTATTATGGGTGGGGTGCAGCCAAGGACCACAAAATGCTTCTACAGTACAGTCGCAGGCTTTGGAGACTGATTTTATTACCTTAAAACCTGGCCGTGCAACAGTTAAACAAACGTACCCAGGCAATATCGAAGGGCTCGTAAATGTTGATATCAAAGCACAGGTGAGCGGTTACCTGGAGAAAATATTTGTTAAAGAAGGTGATTATGTACTGAAAGGACAGTTGCTTTTTAAAATCAAGTCAGATGTTTTTCAGGAACAGGTTAGCAACAGCCTGGCCGCCTTGCAGGCTGCAATTGCAGCACAGGTTAACGCTCGGATCGAAGTAGAAAAAATGAAATCACTTGTTGGCGGAAGCGTGGTGTCGCCAATACAATTGAAGACGGCTGAAGCTAACCTGCAGGCAGCTAATGCGCAGGTAGCCCAGGCGAAAGCCACTGTTGGGACATCTAAAATAAACGCTGATTTCGCACTGATCAAAGCACCCGTAAGCGGCTATATAGGCAGGATTCCGAACCGGGTTGGCAACCTGATCTCAGCAACTGATGCTACTCCACTGACCACCCTTTCAGATATCAGTACAGTATATGTTTATTTCTCGGTTAGTGAGGCAGAATTTATGCGCCTGCATTCCGGAAATCCCGATCGCACTGCCAAAATGAAAATTGGCCTGGTTACAGCCGACGGGCAGTATTATCCCGAAAATGGTAAGCTGCAGATTGCCAGTGGAAACGTTGACCGGATAACCGGAACAGTAAGCATGAAAGCCGTATTCAATAACCCAAAAAGGATTTTGCGTTCTGGAGGCTCGGCCAATGTGGTAATAGAAGAATCTATATCGAATGTGCTATTAGTTCCTAAAGCAGCTGTTAAAGATATACAGGATAAGTTTTTTGTTTACCGCCTGGCTGATAACAATATGGTGAGATTGATTCCTATTGAAATAAAAGCCGAAAGTGGTGATGACTATATTATCAGATCGGGTGTGAAAAATGGGGAAAAGGTTGCCATCAACCGTATGGATGTACTTTATGATGGCGTTCAGGTAAAACCAAAGATCAAAACAAAATCGTAAACTTTTTTCATTGAAATTTATGTTACAAAAAATAATAGATAGGCCGGTATTTGCAACCGTTATTTCCATGGTCATCGTGATTTTGGGTGTAATCGGTTTAACACGCCTGTCGCTAACCCGGTTTCCGGATATTTCTCCGCCCACGGTAATGGTTTCAGGTGCCTATCCCGGAGGAAACAGTGAATCTGTTATCCGTTCGGTAGTTACCCCGCTGGAAGAACAGATTAATGGTGTTGAAGATATGCAGTACATCAAATCAACAGCATCAAATGATGGTTCGTTTTCTATATCCATCATTTTTAAGCAGGGTGTAAATGCAGACCAGGCTGCCGTTAACGTGCAGAACCGGGTACAACAGGCCACACCAATTCTTCCGCAGGAAGTGGTCCGTAACGGGCTAACCACTTCCAAGCAGCAGAATAGTATGATCATGATTTTTAATCTATATACTGACGACAATAAAAAATATGATGAGCTTTTTCTGCAAAACTATGCCAATATCAATTTAATTCCACAGATCAAACGTGTTCCGGGCGTAGGCCAGGCACAGGTATTTGGTACGAAAGATTATTCCATGCGTATTTGGCTCAATCCACGTAAAATGGCTTCGTTGGGACTTGTACCTGCAGATGTTTCTAATGCTATTGCAGACCAAAGCCTTGAGGCTGCCCCGGGAAAACTTGGTGAGGACTCTGATGCTGCCCTTGAATATGTAATTCGTTATAAAGGAAAGAAAAACCTGGTTCAGGATTACGAACGCATGGTGGTTAAACGAAATGGCGGAAGTGTCATCCGTCTGAAGGATGTAGCTAGAGTGGAATTTGGATCAACCAGTTATTCAGGAGCGAATAAATCGAATAACCGTAATGCAGTAACTATTGCGATTAACCAAACAACCGGATCGAATGCAAATGAAATTGAAAAGGGCGTTGATGTTGAAATTAAAAAGCTGGAAAAAACTTTTCCGCCTGGAATTCATTTTTCTAAGATTTTAAGTACAAAAGAAAAACTTGATCTTTCGATCAGCCAGGTTAAAACTACCTTGATAGAAGCATTTATTCTGGTATTTATTGTTGTTTTCCTGTTTCTTCAGGACATCAGATCAACTATCATCCCTGCTATAGCAGTGCCGGTGGCCATTATTGGAACTTTTTTCTTTTTGTTAGTTTTAGGATTTACCATAAATGTGCTTACCCTTTTTGCACTGGTGCTGGCCATTGGAATTGTTGTGGATGATGCCATTGTGGTGGTTGAAGCGGTTCATAGCAAGATGGAAACTTCAGATTTAAGCGGTCGTGCAGCCACAAAAGCTGCAATGAATGAGATTACCGCGGCCGTAATATCGATAACCCTTGTAATGGCAGCGGTGTTTATTCCAATTGGATTTATGTCCGGATCAGCTGGACTTTTTTACAAGCAATTTGCCTATACCCTGGCCATCGCTATTGTCATATCAGCTGTTAATGCGCTTACGCTTACGCCTGCTTTGTGTGCAATCCTGTTAAAAAACAATCACCAGGATGGTACAGCTACAGCACACCGAAAGCCCATTGGACTTAAGGATCGCTTTTTTAATGCCTTCAATGCTGGATTTAATCATTTAACGAATAGATACATCAGTGGGCTGCGGTTTTTAATTTCAAAAAAATGGATTTCAGCAGGGCTTATCGCATTAACGATTGGGGTGGCGGCCTGGTTGATGATCACCACCCCGAAAAGTTTTGTACCAGAGGAAGATGATGGAATGTTCATGTTTGCGCTATCCATGCCGCCCGGGACAGGACTCAATAGAACTACCCAGGTAACCAAAGAAATTGGAGACAAACTCGCAAAAATCGAAGCTGTGGGAGAAAATACCTCCATTACCGGTTTTAATTTATTAAGTAATGCAGCAGGACCATCCTATGCAATGGGTTTTGTTACTGTAAAACCTATCAGGGAGCGGGGTAAAGTAAAAGATATCAATCAGATCATGAACCAGGTTAACCAGGCCGTTACTACTGTTAAGGGCGGAACTGTAATGGCTTTTCGGATGCCGCCTGTAGAGGGTTATGGCGTTACGGGTGGTGCTGAATTTGCCTTACAGGATCGTATGGGACGTAATCCACAACAGCTTAAACAAAAGGCTGATCAGATTATCGGGGAACTTTCAAAGAAGCCGGGAATAGCCATGGCATATACCACTTTCAGGGCCGATTATCCTCAGCTTGAACTGCAAGTGAACGAAGATAAGGCAAAACAAATGGGGGTTGGTGTCAGTAACCTGCTGGGTGTTGTACAAAATTATTTTTCCGGAGACCAGTCGCTGAACTTCTCCAGGTTTGGTAAATTTTACCGGGTAAATATCAAGGCCGAAGGAATATTCAGAATGGATGCCCATGCTTTTCAGGAAATCTATGTAAAGAGTGAAGACGGACAAATGGTTCCGGCATCTACGCTGGTAACCCTGCACAAAGTATACGGGCCAGAATCGGTAGGGCGGTACAATCTATATAACTCGTTAAATATCAATGTTACCGGGGCGCCTGGTGTAAGCAATGGGGTGGTTATGCAACGGGTTGAAGAAACGCTATCAAAACTGCCTGCTGATTATAGTTATGAGTGGACGGGCTTAAGCCTGGAAGAAAAAGCCAGCGGTAACCAAACAGTTATAATTTTAGGGCTATGCCTGCTATTCGTATTTTTTATTCTTGCTGCAAAATACGAAAGTTATCTATTACCGCTTTCGGTGTTGTTATCCATTCCTACAGGTGTTATAGGCGCTTTTATAGGTATCAAGGCAGTTGGATTGGACAATAACATTTACGTGCAGATCGGCCTCATCATGCTGATGGGTTTGCTAGCCAAAAATGCGATCCTGATTGTAGAATTTGCCATTCAGAAACGCCAGGCTGGTTTAACTATTGTAGATGCAGCTATTGAAGGCGCCCGTTCAAGGCTGAGGCCAATCATCATGACCTCTCTTGCCTTTATCGTTGGAATGATTCCGCTCATGACGGCCACCGGGGGGACCGCAGTAGGTAACCGTTCCATCAGTGTAAGCTCTGCTATGGGCATGCTTTCAGGTGTAGTGCTAGGCGTAATTGTTATTCCGCTGCTATTTATAATATTTCAATATCTGCAGGAAAAAATTTCTGTTCAAAAATTAAAGTTTAGATAAAATGATTCGGATACAAAATTTGATATTATTGGCATTTTGCATCATGTTTTATTCATCTTGTTTGTTGAGGAAGCCTCAGGTTAAGCCCTCCATGCAAATGCCCAAAAGCTATAGGGAATCTTCATCACTTACCGGCGATTCCCTAAGCCTTCCCTGGAAATTTTTTTTCGGTGGTGAAAAACTACAGCATCTGATCTCCATGTCCTTAAAACGAAATAATGATCTGGCGGCAGCCAAACTTACTATAAAGCAGCTGGAGGCTGGATTAAAGGAAGCCAAACAAGCGCTCCTGCCAACCCTTGATCTGAATGTAACGGTGGCCAGAAACTGGATGTCTAAAAACTCATTAAACGGTTCATTGAGTGAGCAGTTTACGAAAACGAGCTATATAGATGATTATAATGCACAGTTCAGGGTATCATGGGAAGCCGATATCTGGGGGAAAGCCGCCCTGCAGCAAGACGGTGCTTATGCAGATTTAATGGCGAATAAGGAAAGTGCCAGGGCTTTGCAAACCAGAATTGTTGCCCAGGTAGCCCAGGCATATTATAATTTGCTGTCGCTTGATGAACAATTGAGAATTGCGGATCGAAATCAGGTTTTAAGCGACAGTACGTTGAAGATGACGGCTTTGCTGTACAACGCCGGACAGGTAAATTCATTGGCTGTTCAGCAGGCTAAAGCACAATTGAAAACGGCCGAATTACTGGTTCCGCTTGTAAAACAAAACATCGCTATACAGGAAAATGCATTGAGCATATTGTGTGGTGAATTTCCAGCTTCTATTGACAGAGAACAAGACTTTAGTCTGACTGCACTTAAGCAGGGTTTTGGTAGTGCATTGCCGGTAAGGCTGCTAAGCAGAAGGCCGGATGTTAAAGCAGCAGAATGGGTTGTAATGAATGCACAGGCCAAATTAGGGCTGGCAAAAGTGGCCATGTATCCTTCGTTCAGCCTAACGCCATCTATTGGCGTCAATTCATTTAAACTGAACTCCTGGTTTAATTTGCCTGGGTCGCTGGCTAAAAACCTGGCAATTAATCTCACCCAGCCGATATTTCAGAAGAGGGCACTTAAAACAGCTTATGAGCGAGCCTCTTTGGAGCAGGAAAAGGCTGTACTTCAGTTTAAGCAGAGCGTGCTGACTGCCGTGGGAGAGGTGAGCGATGCCCTGGAAAAACAGAAACGTGCTGCAGAACGGCTGGTATTGGTTGACGAGAAGGTAGTGGCCCTAAAAAAAGCAACGAAAGATGCTTCGTTACTTTACCAGAACGGGATGGCAACCTACCTGGAAATTATCACGGCGCAAAATAATTTACTGCAGACCGAACTCGAAGGCGCCAATATACGTTTGGAAAAACTTCAGGCTGCTGTTGATTTGTACCGTAGCCTGGGCGGAGGATTGCAATGATATGAATAGCTTTGCTACTGATGCCGGCAAAGCTTATTTTTACACTATGGGAAAAACAAACTATATAAGGGAGAAAATGCCTGTACGCCATGTAATTATAGTAAGTTTAGTCGCGCTGCTGATTCTCACCCTGCTTTCTTATCTGGTAGATCCATACGACCCCTACTGGAAAGAGCATTATATTAGCCCGGGCTGGATTGCTTTTCGCGATACCCTGTACACTTACATATATGTTTTGCTGCTCACGGTGATCAGTTTTTGGGTAGATCGTAAACTCGATCGCTGGTTAACCTGGGAAAAAAAATCGGGCATACGGCTACTTGTCCAGACACTTTTGCAGACCATTATAGCCATTATCTCTGTTCACCTTATGGACCTGGCCTATGTTGCTGTTTTTTTAGAGAAAGAACCTAATTATTCAAGAGAAGAACTCAGGCTTTTCTCGCAATTTCTAACCTCAGCAGTTATTCTTTCTTTATTGATCATGGCGGGTAATATTGGTTATTATTTCCTGACCAACTGGAAGAAAACAGCCACACTGGCGCTTGAACTGGAAGTAAATGCAGCCCAGCATAAACAGGCTGCCAGTGAGGCCGAACTCTATGCTTTAAGGCTGCAGATCGATCCGCATTTTGTTTTCAACAACCTGAGTGTTCTGGCAGAGCAGATTTTACAGGATCAGCAAAAAGGCTTTGAATATGCAGAAAACTTCGCCAAGGTATACCGCTATTTGCTGGTCAATTCAAAAAAAGATAAAATTTCGGTTGCTGAAGAACTTAGGTTTTTAGAATCATATTTGTTTTTGACCAGGGTAAGGATTGGCTCAGGGATTTCCTTTGCCATAGATATTGCGCACATCAGTAAAGATGCCATGATACCACCTATGTCACTGCAGCTTTTGGTAGAAAATGCCATCAAGCATAATCGCACAGTGAAATCAGATCCTTTGCTGATCGAAATTAAATCGTTAAAAAGCGACGAAATTTCAGTACGTAATGAACTAAAACCATTGTTGACCCATTTGGATGGAACCGGAATTGGCCTGGGTAATGTCAGGGATCGTTATCGCCTGCTCAATGCGCCTGAAATCATAATAACCAAAACGGACAAGCATTTTACGGTAATTTTACCCTTACTAAAATGATCAATATATTAATTATAGAAGATGAACAGCCTAATGCCGAACGACTCAAAAGGTTGGTGCTGGCCATAAAACCGCAAGCGGTGATTTTGGATGTATTGGATACCGTTGCCGGCAGTGTTGACTGGCTACAATCAAATCCTGTTCCTGATTTGATCTTGATGGACATCAGGCTTGCCGATGGAATTAGTTTTGAGATTTTTAATCAGGTAGAAGTAAAAAGTCCTATTATTTTTACAACAGCTTACGATGAGTATGCTGTACGGGCATTCAAGTTTAACAGCGTGGATTATCTGCTTAAACCAATAGAGCAGGAGGAACTTGCTGCAGCGCTTGAGAAAGTCGGTCAACGGACAGAAAATGTATCTGCAATGATAACCGACCGGTTGCAGGGCGTAATTGATGCACTAGAGAACAAAAAGATCAGAACACGCTTTCTAATCCCTTATAAAGACGGTTATAAAATTCTTGCCGCTAACGATGTCAGCTTTTTTCATTCTGAACATAAAGTTAATTACGCACATTTGCCCAATGGCAAGAACGAAGTTGTACCCCAAAATCTGGAAGAACTGGAAGAGCAATTGGATCCAACACTTTTTTTCAGGCTCAACAGACAGTATATCGTAAACGTAACTGCCATTGACAAGGTCTACAATCATTTCAATTCAAAACTCAAAGTTACTTTTCGTCATTATGCCTCATACGAAGCATTTGTAAGCCGGGAACGGGCACCGCTATTTAAAGCCTGGTTAGACCAATGACAATCTGGTTTAGCTTTAAATACGACCGGATTTTAACACGCTGATTGATTTAAAAGGAATTGCAGCAGCCATCTCAAAAGATGCAAGTACTTTATTGCCATCTTCTACTCCGAAGACCATCTTAATATTTTTTCTTCATAGAGTTTTACTTAAAATAATAAAAATATTATATTCGTAAAGCAGTTATCTGTAAGATGCAATAACTGTTCAGAATTATCTAACAATAATTTTGAAGAAACAATCCGGATACGCAACGCTCTCAGATCACAACTCTTTCTCGTTGCAACTGTATTGCACAAGGCCAATTTTCTATTCGCCATAAAATGGGCTGATGTTTTTTGTGCCTAAAAATGGATTTAACAACCAAATATAGTTGATATGCAAACAATAATAACCTTAATGCGGGCTTTGGCAAAAAATGCCAGAGACAAATCAAATAATAAGCCAGCTTGTGTAGGCTCATATCACCGTTTTTAACTTTGAAACCATTGCCGATTGATGATAGATTGCTGAGCAATCTGGATTCGACTGGCTAATTATCTTATAAAAACTAAGTGGAGTCCAGAGACCACCAAGCAAACGGGGCATCATCCGAAAAGCCAGAGGAGTAGGAAAAAATAAGAACTTAAAAAAATGAGTGACATGAATCTTCAGTTGGGCGTACAGTTCCAATTACTTAAAACCAAATTAGTAGCAGTTTATGAAAAAGCCGGGAACGACTCTTCTTTTCTTTTGATGCCAACAAATTTGGAGGAAGTAGGTAGCGCTACCTTAGGAGAAATGATAAAAGATTTAACAGCTGCCTTTAGTGATAGTGTAGATACAGAAAAGATAAAATCTGATCTTCAAGCATTAAGTGCTGATAAGCCTGGATCTCAGTTTAAGGTAGATAACTTGAAATTTAGCTTGAAAACTGCTTACATTTATGTAAAAGGAAATGTGAAGGAATATGCTTTTGCCATTGAGGTAGATTGTGAAGGTGCCGTTCCTGATTTAGGATTCGTAAAAATTGAGAAATTGGCTTTTAAAATCTGGAATACGAGAAGGAATGTCGTATTGAAGCAGCTAAATTTAGATACCATTGAAAATTTAGTTAGTAAGCTCAATGTACCTGAAAAACAACTGGTCAAAGGAGAATAACCAGCGATTTAGGATAGTTTAGATTAAGGGGTAAGTATTTAGCTAAGTTGATTGATTTTCAGTTAAGCAGCGCTGCTAAAGCATAATTTTTGATTTCAAATGAGCAACCAGACCAATATCGCTTTTTCGGCAACCGGGAAGATTTTTGAGTTAGATGCCTCAGTAACCATCATGGTAAATAACAATGAAAAATTGATTTTTGGAGAGCTTGACACCAGTCGCGCTAAAATCAAAGATTTGTTGAATAACAATGAGTTAGGCGTGGATGGGCTGTCTGGCCAATTTACGTTATTTAATAGCTTATCCGGGACCTTTAAAGCACAGGTGCTGAAATCTGCAGGTGTGTGGTCTGTGGTGATTCATTACGATAAAGATGTGGCAGGTGAAAAAGCTTCTCTTTATGCCAATGTAGTGGTGCTAACAGATGCTAAACAGTTGGCTTTAAGTATAGATACCGGTTTTTTTCGGAATGGAAATGCATTGGAGCAGTTCATTTATGATACAATGACTTTTTTGGGTATAAAAAAAGTAGCGCTAATCGTCAGGAACAAAACCTCCAATGCAGTTAACCAGTATTTGAAGCGAACCGCATCAGGTCATTTTCCCGATATGGTCATGTCAGACCGCTTTAACCAGCAGTTGGTTGCTAACTCATTGTTTGATTTGAAAAATAGTGATAGTGCATTTGGAAAGGGACTTTATCAATTAACAGGTCTGGATCATATTGATCTGATCATAGGAACGGCGTTAAACGCTTCAGCATTTGAAGCAATGCTGATCAGTGCCGATATCAAAAAAGAAGGTTATGAAATCGAAAATTTGTATTTCGGTATTAAACAGCATAATGGATTCTACTTAGCGGCAGGAGGGAAGCTCAATTTTCCATTGAAAGAAGATGTGTTAACCTTTGTTCTTGCCGGAAGCCTGTCCGTTTCTTCCTTTAACCTGTCTGCCTCTTCAAGCTATAAAATACCGATAAATAATAAGATTAGCCTGAGCGATTTAGGTTTGATGATTGGCGTCGGGGCAACTGGTGTTACTTTCGGCATGACCGGTAGGGTAACAACCAATAATATATCCATTTTTGCAGGGTTTATTGTGAGCCAGGCTAATATTGGATTAATTACCGCCGCAATTACCTCTACCAAGGGCAGGACTTCCCTAAAGGATATTATTGTTGATATTGCGGAAGTCGATTTTCCTGGAATAGAATTTCTCGATGTGGTAGCCTTGGCTGATTTTGAAATCAATAACGCTAAAATGTCCCAATGGACATCCCCATCTCATCCGGATAATACCGATAAAGCGGAGATTTTAAAGAACTTCAATTCAAGCCTGCCAACTGAACTCGCCATACCTGCCGTTGAAAATCTTCAGGTTTCTGATTTAGGAGGCAACCATCAATGCATCGTTACCGATACCTCAACCATGCGCCATTACCGGGTTGATACCTCGGGAGCCATATCTCTAAACTGCCAGCTGTTTATATGTACTCAGCCTACCGTAATTGGAAATTACCAGATGAATGTGGGCTTTTTTCTCTGCGGTACCATCGAAATCTTTAACGTAAAAGCAAGAGGACTTTTCCTGATCGAGCCTGGTAACGCTATTTTGGCATTGATTGAAATTTCAAAGATTGAAATCAAGGGAATATTTGAATTGACGAGGTCCCGAAAAACAATGCCTATGGAGCCTGTAAAGGGTGGGCTGGCGGGCGCGCTGATAAAAGCAGATGCTCAAGGCCCGGTATTGTATTTAAATGTTAACAGGGCAACAAAAAAACTCGAATTTTATTTAAGTGCTTACGTCAATATCTTAAATATTTTTCAGTTGGATGCCCTGATTCTCCTTAAAGACAGGATGGTATTTATTGATCTGGAACTGCAATATGTTGGTTTTAAAATCCTTTTTCATTTAGAAGGAAACTATGCCAATTTTTCGAGCAGTGGATTTAATGCGCGTGTGGTGTTTGATACCAGTGGATTTATCAAGCTTTTGGAAGAAGCCCAGAATGCTGTGCGGGATGCAGCCAGGACCGTGCAAAATTCTATAGAAAATGCAAACCGAAAATTGACTGAAGCCCAACAGCAGATCTTAAATCTGAATAACACCATCAATGAGTATAACAATTACATCAGAGATTATGGTAATAGAAGAGCAGATGCTTCCTGGTGGCGGGTGGATGAAAAAATTTATTATTCAGCTCAGATTTTATACTATGAAACCCTAAAAGTAGGTGTAAATGTGGCTATCGGAGTAGCGTATGGTGCTTTGGAGATAGCTAAAGCAGCTTTAACGCTTGGCGGTAAAATCGCATCAGGAGCTTTGGAGGCGGTAGCAAATATTTTAGGCGCCATTACCAGGTTATTTTGGATCAAATCTTTTGTATTGGGCATGGAATTTGGCCCTGATGCCAAAAAAATAGAAGCTGAACTTGAATTGACCGTTTTTGGAAATGATATCACGTTAAAAGGCTCGTTGGATATCGATAAAGCAATGAACGATATGGGTGCTTTGATTACCGGTTTTGTGAAGGATAAACTATCTGCTAAAACGAAAGAAGTGACCTCAAATATCAATAACGGCATTTTCAGAACTTTAAGTTCAGAAACGGATTATCATATGTTAACACCTAAGCTGCAAAGCATTGCCCAAAATAAAAAGGACTATTATGACTTGCTGGAATTTCATGAAATGATAGAATATTTTCTGGTCGAATCGAATAAGAAATACCTGACCGAGTATGAAAAACAACCCGACGACTGGCAACAAAACATATGCGAAATGGAAGAAGTAAAACTCAAAAATGATGTGATCCAGCGCCAGTGCGTAGAAGCCTTTGACGATGAGTTTGTAAATTCATTGGATGAGGTGATTACATTGGTAAGGGAAAACCAGGTGAGAGCCAATATTTCTAATGAAGCGGATCAGCAAATGACCGATCTCCTTAATCTTGTTAGGGATATCAATAATCAGAAAACAGTTGCAAGAAGTTTGAGGAGCGAAAGACGTTCTTTGTTTTCAAGAGTAGAAAATGTTGTTGAAGATAATAACGAGGTTAAAAGATCATTTAAGGCCAGTAGCGATTTTGATATCGATCAGGCCAATGAGAATTATGCAGATGGATTGTCAGAATTGCTGAAAAAAACCTTCCCGGATAATACGAATGAATATAGCGAGGAATTTAAAGAATCTGTTGCCGCAGCCATTTATCAATTCAGAAACCCTCCACAAGTTAACCCGAGAAGATAATGGGCTTTATTAAAACAAATGTCCGTATACTGTTCATACTGGCTGCACTGGTATTTTACGCCGTTACCAGCCATGCCCGAAACCCGGAGCCTAAACGCAGTTTTGTACTGCTGATCTATATGAATGGATCAGACCTGGAAAGCAAGCATGAATTGGCCAGTGAAGACATTAATGAGATTATCCGTTCCTATAAAAACACCGGGGATAATTTTGCAACGGTGATTTTGCATGGTGGGACTAAAAAGTGGCATTTTTCTGAGCAGATCTCCGGCGATAGCCTTACTTATAGTAAGGTGACTAAAGAGGGGTTTGAAAAAGTAAAAGTAACAGCAAACAAAAGTATAGGAGATCCATCAACCCTGGTTGATTTTATTTCTTTTAGTAAAGAGAACTTCCCGGCAGAAAGATATGGGCTGATTTTTTGGAATCACGGAAGAGGCAGTGTGCATGGTTTTGGTTACGATGAATTATTTCCTGAAGATATTTCCCTTTCCCTGCATGAAATGGGAGAGGCTTTCGCAGATTTGAAACGTAGCCAAAATGATTTGGATCTGGATTTTATAGGTTTTGATGCCTGTTTAATGGCAACTATCGAAACCGCCACTGTATTTGCACCTTATGCTGATTATATGATAGCTTCTCAGGAACTTGAACCAGGCAATGGCTGGAATTATGAATATATCATCAACGCCTTATCTGCTCAACCAAACCTAAAAACAGTTGATCTTCTGGAGGGAATTGCAAAATCATATATTGATGCCTATTCGTCTCAACCTTATTTGCAAGCAACCTTATCAGTAATCGCGCTTGATAAAGTAGCTGCTTTAAATGCAAGTGTAGGAAACCTGATCAGTAAAATTTCTGCAAATCTAAATTCAACGTACCCGGCTAAAGAAGCTTTTAAACAGAAATCCAATTACAGGGCCAGGTCCAAATCATTCGGATTACCTTCTTTTTCGTTCGCGGCTGAAGATATGATTGATATTTCCAGCTTTTTTAAAATAGCAGCGAAAAACACTGACACATTGTTTGGCGATTTTGAGAAAAAGCTGAAAGATGCAGTTGTATGCAATGTTTATTCAAAAAACCTAGATAAAGACGCCATTTCAGGCCTTTCGGTGTATTTTCCCTATTATAACAGAAAAACCGCCAGTCAGTTAAAAGATTATCTGCTAACACCATTCAATATAGAATTTGAAAAATTTATCGAAAATTATGTAGCCGAACTGATTGGAGGAGATGCGGATAGCGTTTTTGTTAAAGATTCCGGAAGAAAGCTAAATGCAGCCATGTTGGTTAATACCAATAAGATTTATTTAACTATCAGAAGGTTAACGGGAGACAGTACGTTGGTGTCGTACGGATTGGATGCTTACGATACAAATGTAGATGACCGCGGATACATCACGCTGTATGGCGGGAATAAAAAATGGGACGCCAGGTGGATCAGTATCAACGATATCAACGTCTGTGCATTTATGGGACTCTCCAACCAATCGGGGATATCATATAATGTGCCTGTACTTTTGAATGGAAAACAAGCAGAGCTGGTAATAAAGTATTTTAATGTTGAAGGAAAGAATCTGGCTAAAGTAACCGGATATCGGGAGATTTCTGCTGAAGGGATTACAGATAAAATTAAGAGCCTGCAGGCGTATGATGAAATTACTTTTCTGGGTCAGAATAGTATTGATGGATCAATGAGTATCACATTGGGTAAACTGCTTATCGCTGATCCTTTAGCTTTAGATATCAAACTTTCAACCATGCCAAAAGGAAATTATCAGGTAGGGTTTTGTATGGTCGATTTTTATGGCAATAAACACTATACCAAATTTGAAGATTATATCATTAATTAAAAACCTCGTTACTACAGACCTAAATAGATTGATGATCAGATCATCATACCAACTAACTTTATACTTTTAGTTTAGCATCAATTTTTCAGCACTAGATATCAGAAATAAACATGGAATTAACGACTCAACAGCGCAATGAAAGCCTTTCGGCAGCTACGCATAGCTTACTTTTCGATAATGACTATCTGCACATTAAAAATGCAATTGAACAACTCCATTTGCTGTTTGCCGGCGTAACGGGAGTAAAAGCAGGCAACATTACAGATCAGGATATAAAATTAACCTATGGCACTGCTGTTTCAACCATTAAAGCTGCGCATTGCCTTAAAGAATTAGAACGTACCCTTAAATTTATCAGGGGCATTCATCAGGCAGTTAATCGTTTATTAAATACAATGCCCGGGCAAACCATAAACATATTGTATGCCGGTTGCGGCCCTTATGCCACGTTGCTTACACCTTTAACCTCAAAATTTACCTCGGCGCAGATCAACTTCATTTTACTGGACATCAATACAGATTCGTTGGATGCTGCAAAAGTGCTTTACGGGCAATTAGGCCTGTCTGATTACGTAATCGACTATGTTTGCGCTGATGCAACTATTTACACATTCCCTGATGCCATCCGTATTGATATGGTGATTTCTGAAACCATGTTAAATGCGTTGCGTAAGGAGCCTCAATTGGCCATTATGAAAAATTTAATTCCACAAATGCGTCCAGAGGCTATATTTATTCCGGAAAAAATTTCTGTTGAGGCCGTATTAACGTGGTGGGAAGAAGAATATCGCTGTTTTACAATCCCTGATTATCAACCTAAAAGGATAAAAGCAGGATTGGTATATCTTGCCAGCCGCCAATTTGAGCTTCCACAGCCTATTATTATACATATACCTGCTTCTGAAACCCATAACCGGCTTGAATTATTTACAGAAATAACCGTATTTGGTGAAGAAGTGCTAACTACCTACAATTGTAGCTTAACCATGCCATTAGCTGTATGTAAATTAGAAAACCAACATGAGGGTAAAGCCGTGAAATTTGAATACATCATGTCTGATCATCCTGGCTTTACCTATACCATTTAAAGATTGAAATACCGGCAGATATACTTTCTGCCAGCGCTTTTAAAATTAAACTTGCTAAGAATAGGGTTCATTACGATCATTTTACGATGATGGATTTGTGTCCTCCGATGCCGATCCCGGGTTTTGATATGATGATGTATCGTTTGCAGGAGGCGTGTTTGTAGGCTGCGGTATGGGATTAGTTACCGCCGGATTTACCTGTGAAATGGAAGGCGCAGCCTGCTGTTGTCCTGGCAAAATACCTGGTGATGGATTATTTGCTGCAGCAGAATCAATTGAGGGAGCGTTTTCTTGGGTTTTTAAAACCAAATAGGCAGCGCTGCTTATGCCGGTAAGCCATAAAAGTGTTTGGCTAAGTTCAGGTAAGGCACATCCTGTTTTAATGCTGTATACTTTATTGAGAAAGATAATAACAGCAATGCAAGTCCATACAACTTTTTGAAAACGATGTACGCTGATGCCGTTATCATCAGAAAGAATATCTACAAAAAAGCCTTCAGAAGGGCTATTCTGATGGCGAAAACGGCCATCTTGTATTTCCCGTTTATCAATTATGGCGCCACCTGCAGTTACACCGGCGCTTATTCCCATTAACACCAACGCGGTTTCATTTAATCCTGTGTCGTTACAGTTGGCCATACAAAGTTGCAAATAAATATAACTGCAGGAGATCACCACTGTCCAAACCCCTAATTGTACACGAGATAGGCTAAAGGGATTGTTACTTTTAAACATCAGCAGCTGTTCCTGCTGTTTTATTTTCGCGGCATTGGCATTAAACGCACCCGGATCATTTACATCATCACGAAGCATGTTGGTGAACATGGCCAAAGCAAAAAACGCGGTGATAATCCCTATGATGATAACCAGTGCCAATGTTTTATGAAGATCATACGTTTGTGCGTTTCCTTTGCATCCTGTTGCAATTCCTGTAACAACTAATGCTAACATCATTATTAAACTGCTCTTTTTCATAATAGTTGAGTTTATGGTAATGATGGATTAAATGGCGTTAAACGACTGAACCAGGAGTTCTGAAACTGCGCCTGGGAAGGGTTTTGTTTAATAATGTTTAAATATCGCTGTTTCCGAAGTGAAATAACCTGGTTATACAGCGCTTCCAGCGGCATACTGTTGGCAGCCGCAATGGTTTGTGGCCCAACTATGCCATCTACTACAAGTTTGCCAGGCGTAATATTATTTACGGCCTGCTGCAAAAAACGGGAAGCGATACCAGTACCCATATTTACAGCCGTATCAAAGAGCTGGTTGGCTAGCTGTTGGCTGTTTAAGTTGTCCAGGCTGATCACATCCCAGAAATTCTGTTTGTAAAATGATTGTACTTCCGCCTGTACTGCACCATCGGCAGCAAGTGTGGCACTTATGTTTTGAGGATGTGTTGAAACAGCCTGGTCTACCGCTGTCCAACCACCCCAGTTAGGCCAGAAATTTCTTGCGATACCAGCGTAGGTTTCACCACCGCTGTCATTTGGGTTATTGGCATAACCGCCTTCGTTACCCATTGTAATTTTAAATGCAGAATTGAAAATTGCCATATGTAGATATAATTAGTTTTTAACTTCACTATCTATATGTCAATGCATTCATGTATAACCCACTGCTGACCGTGGTTAAATTGAGATTGATGAGAGCATTAACGGCCTGTTTTTAAACTGCTACATGGTATTATCACATTGTTTATAAACAGGTTAACTCAAATATAGCTTTTTCCTTTTTATTAAGCAGCAAACTGAAGTATAAAATTATCTGAAAGTTTAATCAAAAACCTTTACGGCTGATAAAGTTTTACAACAGGTGATCATGACCTACATCCATTTCTTCTGAGCAGTAAAATCTGCAGGCTGATAGTTGATATATTGTACAAAGCGTGGCTTTGATGAGGTATTGGGGCTGCTGCCATGCGGTAAAGCCTGATGCCAGATGATAAAATCTCCCGCCAGGGCAGCAATAGGTAAACTGCCCAGCATGTGCAAGTTCTCTGTTCGGGGATTTGTGCCATTAGGAAGGGAATGAAGCCATGCAAAAATGCGGTTATGGAATCCGGGAACCAACGTAAAGGCTCCCTGATTGGGTGCCGTATCCGCAAGGTAGAGTAAGCCTTGCAGATTAAATGGAATAGGCAGCTCAAGGCTGCAATCCCAATGCAGATCAGGCCCTGGAAATTTCCATGTTTCCGTTTCAGGGGGATTAAAACCAACGCGGTCAGTTGTTACCCAAACATCGCTGCGTTGCCATAGTTGTTCGTAAGCCATCCTGATACGCGCTGTTTGCCTGTTTTTCTGCAATAATGGGTGTTGAAAAAGTTGTACCATAATACCCTGCCGCGCATTATGATCGCCATACCAGGTGTTAGTATCATCGAGTTTGATGTTCAAAAAATCACATATTACATCAACGGTGGCTTGGCAATCTTCCTTCGGAACAGCATTTTTGAGAATCAGATAGCCGTTTTCGTCCCAAAATGCTAATTCTTCATCGCTCAACACAGATGGTATGGGCTGGCTAGACCTTGGCGTTTCATCAAACAGGCTATTAAATTTACTGATCTGTTCGCCTGTTGGGATGCCTGAAGTATGAACGATCCATTGCTCAAATTCTTCAAATGTTGGGGCATGCTGGAAAACATAAGTGAGCGTTTGCTCCAGGCCAAGACCTAATATACTTAGCAAGGTTTTATCCAATTGCCATTCCTTGCTCCATAGGTTTTCATCAAACTGTTTTACTCTTCTCAGCATTATTTTGTTCCAAAAACGCTTCAAATGCATTAGTCCGGAAGTGCTGGTTTCTGTGGATGGTGATAAAGTGAAGTCTGTGATCATCCTTATTCCTTTATATTGTTGTTATACATATTTTGTTTACAGGTCCAGCTGATCATTTGTGGAAAGGACAGGTTGTTTCCCTGTTCTGAAGGATAAGTCATCCCATTCCATTGTAACAATGGCACACCGAAAAAATTGCCTTTCTTAAAGTTATCCACAAGATTCTGGCCCCCACCTTTATATCCTTTATCGTGGAAAATGATAAGGGGATCGATATCCAGATGTATACATGCCGCGTACGACCAGGCAATAGCCATCATTTCACCACCATTGTTGAGGTCATTGTTCGGCAGCGAATCGCTCATCTCCATGCGTATTTCAGTTGGCATGCAGGCCAGATGCCCCGCTTCGTGTAAAATATCGCCCGGATACAATAGTTTTTCGGTATCTATAATCAATATACCGTCCCTTAGTTTAAGCCCCGGTAAAAACGTTTCATCAGTAATGGGTTCTAATTGGTATTGTAGCCCGATTTCAGAAATAAAACTGAGCATTTTGGCTATTAACAAATTGTTTTGCAGGTCTTTTTCCATTTGATCTGCAAGATCATCTGCCTTGGACGTGTTTGCAAGTCTCAGGCTTTTAATTACTTGTTTGGCAGTTTCCGGATCTTTTTTCAGAAACACTGTTTTTTTTATACCGGTGGTAATCCGTTTGGTAAGCCAGTTATTTACTACACAGTCAATAACCAGGTGTATACGGTCTGTACTCCCATGATTTGCTACATGGTGTTTTTGATTTGCGTTAATGTACCAGCAGTCGCCTTCGTTCATCACAATACGGTCTTCATCCACATAAAATTCAACTTGCGGGTTAGTGAATATAGGGACATGCAAACGTGCTTCTCCATGCTCGAAAGACAATTCAAGGTCGCGGTGCGGCTTAATAACCGACCCTCTGCGGAGATTTAATAAGCGAACGGAAAGTTTTTCGCAATCCAGTGCTGTTAAAAAACGGGCAGTTTCCGGCAGTTTATTTAGCAGTGCGGTATCTTCAAAATTTTTATAGCTAAAAAGATCGGCAAAGGCATTGTCAGCATTTCCTCCGGGCGTACGTAAAGGCAAAACATGCCAGTTCCCCGTGTAATCGGCAGTATTGTAGTGGGGCATCCATTTATTGCCATTTAAGAGGTCATTCAATTCTTTTTGCAGCGATTGGATGTTAATATTGAGGTTTAATTTAGAGAAGCAGATCATGATTGTTTACAAATTATAAAATTATTTAATACCAATACATCAATTGAGCCAGATAAAAAAAGTGATAAAGCTTCTGCCGGTGTTTCTACTATAGGCATCCCTTTACGATTGAGTGAGGTGTTTAATAAAACACCAATTCCCGTTTCTGCTTCAAAATCACCGATAAGCTGATAAAACTCAGGATTGAAAGTACTGGTTACCGTTTGTACCCGGCAGGTGCCGTCTTGATGAACAATCCCACCCAGCTGATCTTTCCATTCTGCTTTTATTTCGTCAATTAATATCATGTAAGGGCTTTCCCATCCATGAACAAAGTATTTCTGTACATCATCAATTCTTACCGATGGAGCAAAGGGCCTGAAATCTTCCCTGAACTTGATATTGCTGTTAATATGGTTTTTGATATCCTTGATACGCGGATCGGCCAGTATACTCCTATGGCCTAATGCCCTTGGCCCGAATTCGGCGCCGCCCTGAAACCAGCCTACTACTTTACCACGGGCAAGTTCGGTTGCCGTAAGCGCTACAAAATCTGGCGTTTGTTTGATGGAAAATTTAGCATTGTTGGTAATGCCAGCATTCAATATGGCTTGTCTGATATCATCATCGGAGTATTGACGTCCGAAAAAAATATGGTCGGGAATGCTTCTTTTTGGCTGGGCCAGGATCTTGTGCCAGCCGTAATAGGCACAGCCTATAGCCAGTCCGTTATCGCCTGCTGCAGGTTGGGTATAAAGATTCTTTACAATGCCCGAACGGCGTAACTTATAATTCGCCACAGCATTTAAAGCTACACCACCGGCATAAGCAAAATTAGCGTGCGGTTGCAGTTTAGACCGTTCCTGGAAGAGGTAAATGATGGCCTTTTCAGTTTCATCCTGTACCCAGCGTGCCATGTCTGCATAATGGTTAAAATCATTTTTAAAAGCGTCATATCCCGATGAAGGTTTGGTAAAATACCGGTCAACATTTTCGTAAAGCACTTCGATGATACCATTCTCCAATTTGAATAGTGGTGGTTTGCTGTTTAGCGTACCATAGGGCGCCAAACCCATTAGTTTTCCAACGTCGTTCAGATTGCCAAAGCAATATTGGCTTGCTGCATGATAAAGGCCCCCTATGGAATGATAGTTGGTTGGCAATTTTAGGGAAGAGGTTTGCTGAAATAACTTAACCTCAGAAAAATCTTTGAATAAAGGTGTTAAGCTAGTGCCATCGAAAAAGTAAAAACTGTCTTTCTCACAATACATTCCGTTGCTAAATGGATAGTTGGGGACTGTTGTATCTTCTATGTCGAGGCAATGACTATAGGGACTGCCAGCGCCGTCAATAACCATTACGTTGCATGATGTAAACGAAGACATCCCTACAGCACTCCAGGCGTGGGCCAGGTGATGGGACAGGGTAATTACGGGTGTCTGAATATCCCTGTCAAAGTACCTTTGCCCGGCATATTGGTTTGGCAAAATATGGTTTTCGAAATTTGAAGCTTGTACAATTAATGTTAAATCATCGGCGCTAATCCCCGCAAAATCAAGGCAGTGTTTGACCGTGTCAAAATCATTACCTCCATCATGTTTGATCCTGCTAAGCCTTTCCTTTTCAATGGCAACCAATATTTTGCCGTTTTTCAGTAAGACTGTTGACCCATCGTGTGATAGGCCTGTTCCTAGAATATAGGTGTCCATTAGTGCTATAGATATGTATTTGGTAGAAATTTCACTATAAACATATAAAGAATTTTGAAATGATCTAAAGTCTAAAACCATTTGTCTGTTAAAATAGATAAGTGGTTAATAATATTTGTTGATTTTTGTCAAATTATTTTATTTGATACCATGTGTAATATGAAAATTAATTAATAGATTTACACTAATCTAACCTGATATATCTTAATGAGCTCTCAAATACTAAACGCGGATATAAAAAATACTTGTATTTTAAATAGTACATATCTGCATGTCCATGATTTACTTACCGATAGTGAAGTTAACAACATACATGCTCTTTTCAAATCCGGTACATTTGACGATGGCAGGTTAACAGCACACAGCGCTGCAAAAGAAGTAAAAATTAACCTGCAGCTTAATCATCAAACTCAGGAGCATACTGCTATCCAGCAAATCATTTTAGCCGCACTTAACCGGAATCCGGTATTCCGAAACGCTGTGTTACCTCAAAGCATCCATCCCTTTATCATTAGCAATTATAAGCCTGGTATGCATTATGGCTGGCATGTAGATAGTCCGGTGATGGGGAATATGATCCGTACAGATGTGGCCCTAACCATTTTTCTGAATGATCCGGAAGCTTATGATGGGGGTGAGCTGGAACTCCAGACTGCGAACGGAAATGTCTTGTATAAGCTCAATAAGGGTGATGCCATCTTTTATCCCTGTACTCAGGTTCACCGGGTAAGAGAAGTTACCCGTGGCGAGCGGAACGTTGCGGTTAGCTGGGTACAATCACTGGTTAAAGAAACCGCACACCGGAAAATGTTATTTGAAATTTTTCAGATTACTGAAAATCTCCGTAACAAAGCAGTAAGCGAGGAAGAATATCTTTTATTGCAACAACATTATAGTAACCTGTTGAGGATGTGGGCAAACTAATTAAAATGAATGGAAACTAAAAAATTAACGGTAGGCGTTTTGCTTTCTAACTCAAGTATACTGCCCATGGCTAAGCATTTTAGCGCAGGGCTGAAAAATGGATTAAAGGCGTTAAGCCAGGAGGTTGAACTGGAGATTGTGCCTGAATTTATCGGGCAGGGATCCCGGGAACTGGCTGAGAATGCGATTACCAAACTGGTTGGTTTTGACGATGCAGATGTCATTACTGGTATTGTTTCCAACAAAGTAGGAGTCGATCTTTCAGAGAAGATCGCAAATGTTAAGCGGCCCTTCATCATCAATAATATTGGTGAGCACTTGCCCGATCCTGAAAAGTTTAACGATTACATGTTTCTTAATTCTATCCATACCTGGCAGCAATTGTGGTCAGTAGGCCAATGGGGGGTGAAGAATTTCGGTAAAAAAGGAATGTATGTTTCAGGTTTGTACGACTGTGGTTATTCATTTCAGAGCATGTTAAGTGCCGGCATGGAATCGGCATCAGGTGGTGTATCCATGCCATTTGCTATTGCACCTACGCCAAACCCTAAAGAAGCAGGCGATATTGCTGCTGTTTTTGAGCATATACATCAATATAAACCTGATTTTATTCTGGCTACATTTTGTGGAAAAGAGGCCGAAATGTTCCTGAAACAATATGTGGAGCAGGGTTTGCATAAAACCACTCCACTGCTTGGTTTGCCTTTTTTGCTTGAGCCGTTTAATGCTACTGAGCCTGTTGAGGTTTATACTACACTTTCATTAAACAGGGCGCTAAAACAAGAGCAGCTTGATGAGGTAAGTAAGGTGATGGCAAACCCCTTTACACAGTTCGGTTTTGAAACAGGTTTGCTCATTGCGCAGGCTGTTAAAGACCGGGGCGGAAAATCATTACAAAAAGCCATTGCTGAAGCGGCAATTGAAACGGAACGGGGCAGGGTTGAAGTTGAGCCCCGCTCAAATGCGGTACAAAGCAGGGTTTATTTAGTTAAAAATACTTTTAATGGTGTTACCGGCGAAATATCGCGACAGCTGGTAGCGGAATTGGAAACGATTGATACGGAACACGCAGATGTGCTGCGGGTAAATAAACAGTCGGCAGCGTGCTGGATGAACCCTTATCTTGGTATCTGATATGAAAATAACGGTTGTTTGCAATTCAGATTCGCTGGCATTTCCTGCCATTCAGGCATTGTATACACAAGGGCTTTTGGCTGCTGTGGCTATTCTTGAGCGGAATAAAAAGGTATTACTCGAGCCTTTACTGGCTATTGGAATAGGCAATGAAAATGTGCTGCAATTAAATAAAGCAACATGGCAACATCAGTTACAGAGGGGGCTGGCAACTACAGGTACCGACGCCGTTTGGGTATTTGGCTTTCCCTGGCTAATACCTGATGATTTGTTGCAGGCCGTACCCCGTGGTTTTATCAACTTTCACTTTGGTGAACTGCCAAAATACCGGGGTGCCGACCCCATATTCTGGCAACTTAAAAACAATGAAGATGTTGCAACGCTAACCATACATCAAATGACGGCGGATGTCGATGCAGGTCCTGTGTTGTACACAAAGCAACTGCCCATTATAAAAGGTGAAAATTATGGGCTGCTTTGCCAGCGCTTGGGGTTTGTGGCTACTGAAGCAATCCCCCAGTTGCTAAATGAAACCGGTATACCATGTGCTTTGAATCGAAGTAATGCTGTTGCATCATTGTTTGATCAGAAACCCGGCGATAACGATTTGGCTATCAACTGGGCGCTACAGTCTGCAGCTGAGATAGAATGTCTGGTTAATGCTGCTAACCCTAAGTATGACGGTGCAACGGCTTGCATTAAAAATACCGAATTACGTATACTGGAAGTTTCACCGGCTGAAATCCAATTGAAGGGGGAGTTTAAACCCGAACCCGGTACAATCGTTTACGCCGATGCCCTTTACGGATTGATTGTAGCATGCATAGAAAATCGTTTTTTAAAGATCAATACTGTACATATGCGTGAAGGCTACTTCTCCGGATCTAAGCTTTTTCACATGGGTATACAATCAGGAGAAAAATTTATAAACCTAAATTAAAACACAATGGAAGGAACACTAGCTGAAGTCCGGATTTTTGCCGGTAACTTTTCGCCCAGAACCTGGGCTTTTTGTCAGGGACAACTGTTAAATTTAAGCGCTAACCAGGCGTTATTCGCCTTGTTAGGTACCACATACGGTGGTGATGGACGGACAACATTCGGATTACCTGATCTTCGTAGCAAAACTGTGATCGGTACGGGTACTGGCGCTGGTTTGTCGGCTTACACACTGGGGCAGAAGGTAGGGGTAGAAAGTGTAACGCTTACAGTAAGCCAGATGCCGGCCCACACGCACCAAACCGTAGTAACCCCAACCTCAGGTCTTCCAGCTGCGACATTTTTTGCCAGTCCGGATCTTGGGAGTCAAGTGGATGGTTCAGATGCATACGTTAGTGAGGATGGCACCGGCCAGGTTGCCTGTTATACCAACGATGGCAGCGCGCTGACACCTTTAAGTCCAAAATCTGTTGAAGTAACCAATTTGAACATACCTGCTCCAACGGTAAGCCTGCTCAATGTGGGAGGTAGTAATTCCCATAATAATATTATGCCGAGTATCGCATTAAATTATATTATTTGTTTACAAGGCCTTTTCCCCTCAAGAAATTAATTATAAACCTTTAAGAAAAAAATTATGGAAGGAACACTTGGCGAAATCCGTGCTTTTGCAGGTAATTTTGCACCACGCACTTGGATGTTTTGTACAGGACAATCACTATCTATTTCAATGTATACCGCGCTTTATGCGATACTTGGCACCAATTATGGCGGTGATGGGGTTAATACCTTTAATCTGCCAAATATCGCCAGTCGTATTGTGGTAGGAGCAGGCCAGGGGCCAGGTCTTAGCTATTATAGCTTGGGGGAGGTAACCGGAGAAGAGAAGCATACGCTCATTCAAACTGAAATGCCTATTCATACCCATCTAACTACGCAAACAAATACCACAACTGCAGCGGCCATTGATATTTCATTAAATGGTGTTGATGTAGCTGGTACTTTATCAACCCCTCAAGGTAACTACCTGGCGCAGGAATCAACTGGAAATGATAGTATTTATGCCAATCCAAATAATTCACCAAATCTGGTGAGTCTCAATAGCCATGCCGTACAGCTTGGTAATCTGGCACCACCCAGACCTGTTGTAACCATAGGCGTAACGGGCTCAAGTATGCCGCATAGTAATATTCAGCCAGTACTTGGCGTAAACTATGTTATTTGTGTGGAGGGTTTATTCCCATCTAGAGATTAATAATTGATTAATTCATACTAAATTTTATCAAAAATGGAAGGAACTATAGGCGAAATAAGAATGTTTGCCGGAAATTTTGCACCGTATGCATGGGACTTTTGTGCCGGACAGACATTTTCTATACGAGCATATACTGCACTTTATGCAGTAATTGGAACATACTATGGCGGTGATGGGACAACTACATTTAAGCTGCCAGACTTGCAGGGACGTACTATCATAGGTGTAGGACAGGGAGTAGGTCTTTCACCTTATAATCTTGGCACTAGTGTAGGAGTTGAGGGTGTTTCAATTGATACTACTCAGATTCCAATGCATACACATGCGGTAAATTATGCTCAAACGGGTTCCGCCAGCGTAGCAATTAAGGCATCTGCAGATCAGAGCGGAGAACCAAACCCTTCTGGCAATCTTTTGGGTGCGCCAGCGGCGGTTTCAGAGACTTTATATAGTACTCCGATTCCTCCAAAACAACCTGTGGCTATGGGGCAGGGTACGCTCAAGGTAAATAGTGTGAGCGGCCCTCAGTTAACCGGCCTTACTGTTCAGTCCACCGGGGGCTCAGGTCCCGCTTTGGTACATGAGAACAGGCAGCCGGGATTGGCGCTTAATTATGTGATTTGCATTAACGGAATATTCCCGGCGAGAGATTAAAAATCAACGCACAGTATAATTATTTTACGGGTATAACCGGTGTTCTTCAATCCCGGTTATACTCTTTTACTTATCGCAAGATACCGTATTGAAGATTTACAAAAAGTTGTTATATGAGGAAATTTTACACTTTAAAAAAGATATATCGTTTTTTATTAATCATCCCGCTGCTTTTGATGGGCTTATCGCAGGTAAGGGCTTCTTTATCTAAGGGTGATCTTGCGGTTATCGGTATGAACGGTGATGTGGATGTGTCATCTACTGTACGTAGTTTTGCTGTAGTTGCTTTAAATACAATTGCTGCTAATGAGACGATCTATATTACGGATAGGGGCTGGATTAATGGCTCTCCCGGAAATTTTACTGTTAATACGACCTTGGATGGAACGATCCGATGGACAACATCTTCTACCATAACAGCGGGTACAGTAATTATATTCAAACTGAATATGGCTTCTTCCGTGAATAAAACGGTATCTGCAGCAAAGGGAGATGGTATAGCAATTCCAGGTGCGGATGTATCGATCCTTTCAGGCTGGACCAATTCTGTAGTTACATCACTACCTTGGAACAACGCCAGTGGCGATCAATTGTTGATTTATCAGGGAACAGACAGTAACCCATCTTTCATTTTTGCTTTTAATAACGTTAGAACCACAGGAACAAATAACGGTTCCGGCGGCTGGTTTGTTAATCCGAGCAGTGTTACAGGCAGCCCAAATACGGCAACAAGCAGTATTCTCTACAGCGAGTTGCCCTCGGAGCTTGCAAGTACTAACTATGCTATCGGTTTTTTGACAAATAGTTCCAGTGATTCACGTTATCCAAACATGAGCTATGTGCCAGGTTTATCAAGTGGAACAAAAGCCACCTGGTTAGCGGATATTACTAATACAGGTAAATGGACAGGTAATTCAGCAGGTAGCCCCTTTAACTTCGGGCTTGGCTTCGGCAGTAATAGCTTAACGCAATTTAGTATAACGAGCGGAGTGCAGGCACCAACGGTAACCAGTGTGTCTGTTCCGCCTAACAATACCTATAAAATAGGAGAAACATTGTCCTTTACCGTAAATTTTTCGGGCAATGTTACAGTAACCGGCACTCCTCAATTGGAACTTACGGTGGGTTCGGCCAGTAAACTGGCCAATTATATAAGTGGTTCTGGTACCTCGGCATTGACATTTAGTTATACGGTTGCAAGTGGCGATCTGGATGCCGATGGCGTTACCGTTGGCCTTTTGGGCTTAAACGGAGGTACAATTATGGATGGGTCAAATAATAATGCGAGCCTAACGTTAAATAATGTTGCCTCAACAGCAAATGTACTTGTAGATGGAGTTGCACCTACAGTGGTGATCAGCAGTACGGCTGGTGCATCGGGTGGCTCGACCGGCACTTCACCAATTCCTTTCACCGTTACCTTTTCAGAATCGATAACGGGTTTTACAGCGGGAGATGTAACTGTAGGGAATGCCACGATCAGTGGATTTTCGGGAAGTGGAACCACCTATACTTTTAACGCAACGCCAACAGCAAACGGCGCTGTTACGATCAATGTGTCAGCTAACGTGGCTCAGGATGCTGCGGGCAATGGCAATACAGCCGCCAGTCAGTTTTCTATTACATATACACAGGCCGTAACCGCCGCTCCGGTAGTGGTTAGTCCTGCCAATGGTAGCTTAGTGAGTACCACCACTCCAGGATATTCAGGTACCGCAACAGCAGGTGCAACCATCACGGTTTACGTAGATGGAACATCTTCAGGCACTACAACAGCAACTGGCGGAAACTGGTCACTTACGCAGCCTACGGCATTGGCACAAGGTTCCCATACGGTTTATGCAACTGCACAGGTTGCCGGTAATGCGGTAAGTGCAAACAGCAATACCAATATTTTCACGGTTGATAATTTGGCTCCTGTGGTGGTCATCAGTAGCACGGCTGGTGCATCAGGCGGCTCGACCAGCACTTCACCAATTCCATTCACCATTACCTTCTCAGAATCCGTAACGGGCTTTGTAGCTGGCGATGTAACTGTAGGCAATGCCACGATCAGTGGATTTTCGGGAAGTGGAACCACTTATACTTTTAACGCAACGCCAACTGCAATTGGCGCTGTTACGATCAATATTGCAGCTAACGTGGCACAGGATGCAGCAGGTAATGGTAATACAGCCTCTGCAACTTATACACTTACGGCACTGCCTTCGAATGTTGTTCCTATCCTTACTACAACCGGCGGTTCAACAGCATTTTCTGGTTCGGCAGTTGCCATAGATGCCGGGCTAACGGTTACAGATGCTGATAATACAACGCTTGCCAGTGCCACTGTAATCATTACCGGAAATTTCCAAACCGGGCAGGATGTTTTAGCTTTTAGTAATACCAGCACTACTCTTTACGGTAATATTATTGGCAGTTTTGACAGCAACAACGGCACCTTAACCTTAAGCTCCGGTGGGGCTACCGCAACGGTTGCGCAATGGCAGTCATCTTTAAGGGCAATTACTTACGCCAATTCCGCATCTACGCCAAATACCGCAACCCGAACGATAAGTTTTAGGGTAAACGATGGTATCTCAAATAGCAATACGGCGACCAAAAATGTAACAGTTAGCAATCAGCCCGCCTTAACATCGTCTGTTACCTCTCAAACTAATGTGGCTTGTAATGGTGGTTCTAATGGATCAGCTACTATTTCCGTTTCGGGAGGTACTCCAGGCTATACTTATTCTTGGTCACCTTCCGGAGGTACGGCTGCTACGGCAACGGGATTGTCTGCCGGAACTTATACCTGTACAATCACTGATGCTAATGGTTTAACAAAAACTCAAAATGTTACCATTACCCAGCCAACGGCCATTACGGCCACCACTTCGCAGACCAACGTGGCCTGCAACGGCGCAAGCAATGGTTCTGCTTCGGTAACTGCTGCCGGAGGTGCCGGTGGTTATACTTATTCATGGTCTCCTTCAGGGGGAACTGCTGCTACGGCAACGGGATTGTCTGCCGGAACTTATACCTGTACCATCACTGATGCCAACAATTGCCAGATCATTAAAACCTTTACCATTACCCAGCCAACGGCCATTACGGCCACTACTTCGCAGACCAACGTGGCCTGCAACGGCGCAAGCAACGGTTCGGCTTCGGTAACTGCTTCCGGAGGTGCGGGCGGATATACTTATTCATGGTCTCCTTCAGGGGGAACTGCTGCTACGGCAACGGGATTGTCTGCCGGAACTTATACCTGTACCATCACTGATGCCAACAACTGCCAGATCATCAAAACCTTTACCATTACCCAGCCAACGGCCATTACGGCCACTACTTCGCAGACCAACGTGGCCTGCAACGGCGCAAGCAACGGTTCAGCTTCGGTAACTGCTTCCGGAGGTGCGGGCGGATATACTTATTCATGGTCACCTTCAGGGGGAACTTCTGCTACGGCAACGGGATTGTCTGCCGGAACTTATACCTGTACCATCACTGATGCCAACAATTGCCAGATCATCAAAACCTTTACCATTACCCAGCCAACGGCCATTACGGCCACTACTTCGCAGACCAACGTGGCCTGCAACGGCGCAAGCAATGGTTCGGCTTCGGTAACTGCTGCCGGAGGTGCGGGCGGATATACTTATTCATGGTCTCCTTCAGGGGGAACTGCTGCTACGGCAACGGGATTGTCTGCCGGAACTTATACCTGTACCATCACTGATGCCAACAATTGTCAGATTATCAAAACCTTTACCATTACCCAGCCAACAGCCATTACGGCAACTACATCAAAGACCAACGTAGCCTGCAACGGCGCAAGCAATGGTTCTGCTTCGGTAACAGCTTCCGGAGGTGCGGGTGGCTATACTTATTCCTGGTCACCTTCAGGGGGAACTGCTGCTACGGCAACTGGATTGTCTGCCGGAACTTATACCTGTACCATCACTGATGCCAACAATTGCCAGATCATCAAAACCTTTACCATTACCCAGCCAACTGCCATTACGGCAACCACTTCGCAGACCAACGTGGCCTGCAATGGCGCAAGCAATGGTTCGGCTTCGGTAACTGCGGCCGGAGGTGCGGGCGGATATACTTATTCGTGGTCACCTTCAGGGGGAACTGCTGCTACGGCAACGGGATTGTCTGCCGGAACTTATACCTGTACCATCACTGATGCCAACAATTGCCAGATCATCAAAACCTTTACCATTACCCAGCCAACGGCCATTTCAGCCACCACTTCGCAGACGAATGTGGCCTGCAACGGCGCAAGCAACGGTTCGGCTTCGGTAACTGCTGCCGGAGGTGCGGGCGGATATACTTATTCATGGTCTCCTTCAGGGGGAACTTCTGCTACGGCAACGGGATTGTCTGCCGGAACTTATACTTGTACCATCACTGATGCCAACAATTGCCAGATCATCAAAACCTTTACCATTACGCAGCCAACAGCCATTAGTTTCACAACAATAGTTTTGCCTGGTTATGATTATAATACGGGATATAGTCAAACTATAGTAACTTCTGGAGGAACGGGACCTAAAACGTATGCAGTTACAGCGGGCAGTTTGCCTTCTGGTTTTTCGCTATCAACAGCTGGGCAGATAACAGGTACTTCAACTCAAATTTCTGACAGTAACTTTACGGTTACCGTGACTGATAATAATAACTGTACTGCCACATATAATTATGTGTTAAAATTAAATCAAATTCCAGTTGTAGTAACAGCAACTGCATCTCAAACAAAAGTATATGGGCAAAACGAGCCGACTTTAACTTATACTGTAACGCCAAGTTTATTATCAGGAGATAGTTTTACAGGGAATTTAACCCGGACCGCCGGAGAAGCTGTAGGTACTTATACGATAAGTCAAGGCACACTTTCTGCAGGTTCTAAATATTTAATAACTTTTGTTGGAGCTGACTTTACAATTACAGCCAAGCCAATAACTGTAACGGCTGCAGTGAAGAGCAAAACCTATGGCGATGCCGATCCTGCGCTGACCTATACCTTTGCTCCGGCACTGGTAACCGGCGACAGTTTCAGCGGAAGCTTAACCAGAACACCAGGCGAGAACGTGGGTACTTATGCAATCAACCAGGGTACACTTGCACTAAGCAGCAATTACAGCTTAACTTATGTTGGTGCTGATCTGACGATCAGTGCGAAAACCATTACGGTAACGGCTGCAGCTAAGAGCAAAACCTACGGTGATGCCGATCCTGCGCTGACCTATACCTTTGCTCCGGCACTGGTAACCGGCGACAGTTTCAGCGGAAGCCTGACCAGAACACCGGGTGAAAATGTGGGTACTTATGCAATCAACCAGGGAACACTTGCACTAAGCAGCAATTACAGCTTAACTTATGTTGGTGCTGACCTGACGATCGGAGCGAAAACCATTACGGTAACGGCTGCAGCGAAGAGCAAAACCTACGGTGATGCCGATCCTGCGCTGACCTATACCTTTGCTCCGGCACTGGTAACCGGTGATAGTTTCAGCGGAAGCCTGACCAGGACACCTGGCGAGAACGTGGGCACTTATGCCATCAACCAGGGAACACTTGCACTAAGCAGCAATTACAGCTTAACTTATGTTGGTGCTGATCTGACGATCGGAGCGAAAACCATTACGGTAACGGCTGCAGCGAAGAGCAAGACCTATGGTGATGCCGATCCTGCACTGACCTATACCTTTGCTCCGGCACTGGTAACCGGTGATAGTTTCAGCGGAAGCCTGACCAGAATACCTGGCGAGAATGTGGGTACTTACGCGATCAACCCGGGCACACTGGCTTTAAGCAGCAATTATACCTTAACTTATGTTGGTGCTGATTTAACGATCGGTACGAAAACCATTACGGTAACGGCTGCAGCGAAGAGTAAAACCTATGGTGATGCCGATCCTGCGCTGACCTATACCTTTGCTCCGGCACTGGTAACCGGTGATAGTTTCAGCGGAAGCCTGACCAGAACACCAGGCGAGAACGTGGGTACTTATGCGATCAACCAGGGTACACTTGCACTAAGCAGCAATTATAGCTTAACTTATGTTGGTGCTGATCTGACGATCGGAGCGAAAACCATTACGGTAACGGCTGCAGCTAAGAGCAAAACCTACGGTGATGCCGATCCTGCACTGACCTATACCTTTGCTCCGGCACTGGTAACCGGTGATAGTTTCAGCGGAAGCTTAACCAGAACACCAGGCGAGAACGTGGGTACTTATGCGATTAACCAGGGCACACTGGCTTTAAGCAGCAATTATACCTTAACTTATGTTGGTGCTGATCTGACGATCGGAGCGAAAACCATTACGGTAACGGCTGCAGCGAAGAGCAAAACCTATGGTGATGCCGATCCTGCGCTGACCTATACCTTTGCTCCGGCACTGGTAACCGGTGATAGTTTCAGCGGAAGCCTGACCAGAACACCGGGTGAAAACGTGGGTACTTATGCAATCAACCAGGGTACACTTGCACTAAGCAGCAATTACAGCTTAACCTATATTGGTGCTGATCTGACGATCGGAGCGAAAACCATTACGGTAACGGCTGCAGCGAAGAGTAAAACCTATGGTGATGCCGATCCTGCGCTGACCTATACCTTTGCTCCGGCACTGGTAACCGGTGATAGTTTCAGCGGAAGCCTAACCAGAACACCGGGCGAGAACGTGGGTACTTATGCAATCATCCAGGGTACACTTTCTTTAAGTAGCAATTACAGTTTAACCTACGTTGGTGCTGATCTGACGATCGGAGCGAAAACCATTACGGTAACGGCTGCAGCGAAGAGCAAAACCTACGGTGATGCCGATCCTGCACTGACCTATACCTTTGCCCCGGCACTGGTAACCGGTGATAGTTTCAGCGGAAGCTTAACCAGAACACCGGGTGAAAACGTGGGTACTTATGCGATCAATCAGGGAACGTTAGTCTTAAATGGGAACTATGTTATCTCTTACCTAAGCAATAACCTGACTATCAGTAAATCAGTACTAACTGTTACGGCTAATAATGCGGTGATGTGTCAGTCTGACGGGTTCCCAACCTTTGGTGTAACTTATAGCGGCTTTAAAGCTGGCGATAATGAGAATTCGTTAAGTACAAAACCAACGGTGAGCACTACAGCAAATAGAAATGTAGCAGGAAGCTATGTACTTTCAGCATCTGGTGGTGTATCTAACAATTATAGTTTTGTGTATGTAAATGGTACATTAATAATTAACGCCATCCCGTCTGTGAGTATAGTAAGCAGTAAAGGGACTGAAATTAGTAAAGGCGAAACATCGGTATTAACGGCCATTGGAGGAACAGCTTATAGCTGGTCTGCAGCAAGCGGTATCGTTAGTGGGCAAAATACGGCTTCTCTAAACGTTCGTCCGTTGCAAACCACAACATATACGGTCCGGGTTACCAATGCCAGTGGTTGTATCAGTTCAGCATCCATCACTATTAAGGTAAATGAAGATTATAAGTTGGTTGCAAATAATATCCTAACACCAAATGGTGACGGGATAAATGACACGTGGTTTGTACAGAATATCGATATGTATCCAAACAATGAAGTCCGTATTTTCGACCGAAATGGAAGGGAAATGTACAGCAAGAAATCTTATGATAATAGCTGGAATGGAACGATAGGAGGAAATGACCTTGCAGAGGGAACATATTATTACATCATTACTTATGGCCCAAATAAATTGGTTCAAAAAGGATTTATCACGATTATCAGAAATCGCTAAGAAAATGAAAAGGATGAAAAAAACAATATTGATACTGGCTGCTCTTATTGGTATTTCGAAGGTTAATGCGCAGACTAATCCATTATTAAACCAGTATTTTAACAACACATATCTTGCTAACCCGGCGATGGCCGGATTAGCAGGAGGAGCAACCGCAGACCTTACTTTCCGTTCACAGTGGAATAATATTCCCGGAGCTCCTATGGTACAAAACCTGAGCGCCACTTATGGATGGGAAAGAGTAGGGGTGGGACTAAACATGAATCTGGATAAAGCCGGCTTACAAAGACAAACGAGGATCCTGGCAAGTTATGCCTATCATCTTCCGCTCAATGGATCTGCAAAATTACATTTTGGTTTATCCGCAGGCTTTATGAACCAGCGGGTTGATATGCAGGATTTGATCGGTAATCCAAATGATCCACAGGTTGGCGCTTACAATACCGATCACAGGACTTATTTTGATGGCGATTTTGGAGTCGGGTTAACTTCACAGCGATTTAATGTAGATTTTGCGATGGTGAACCTTAAAAATTATTTCAATAGGGATAAGTTAAAACTAATCAATACACCAGCTGTGTATGCTTCGGCAGGTTATAAAATTGATTTAGGAGAAAGCTTGCTTCAACCTAAAGTGGCTTATCGTTCCTTTACGGGCATTGATGATATCGTGGATATTGGCGCTCAACTTGGAGTTGCTAATCAACAGTTATTGTTTACAGCCATGTATCATACCAGTAAGGCCGCAAGTTTCGGTGTGGGCTTACATTACAAGAAAAAATATATGATTAATACCGCATATACCACACAAACCGGTAATTTAAGCGGTTATACGGCAGGAAACTTTGAAATCAATCTGGGTATTAACTGGTAATGGATAATTTTCCAAATGAATGAGTATTCATGATTGAAATGGCCATAGCAATAGCTGTGGCCATTTTAATTTACTCATCTGGTCTTAATGTCGTACAAGGAAGCGGGCTGTCCCGACCGTAAAGAAGGTCTCTCTTTCCGGAAAATTTTTATCAGGGGATCGTTCTTACATAAATTTCTTTCGCTGTGTTCCGGACTGCTACTATCTACCTCATGGTCATGTTTCGTAAAATTCTTCGTTAAAAATCATTATACAGTAACAAACTCATGAGTTAAAAAACAAAAAAGACCTAACTATAGTTAATTTCGTATAAAGATTATTTTATGAGGTTGGGTTATTGTTGATTATTATTGACAAAGTAATTAAACGATGTCATGTTCTTTTTTATTTTTCTGTCAAAACTTGTAAATTGCTTTAATAAAAAGATACATATTGTCAGTTTCTGATGGCAAAGAAATCCTTACAATAAACCGACAATATAATGTCTGCAATTGGATGTTTTTAATAAATGTCCCTTTAGAACCTTTAGAACACTTATTACGTAAATAGAGATAATCAAAAAAATATTTATCATAATAATAATCTTACATGGAATTTTGGGTTTTCAGGCAGGTAAAGGCCTCTTTATCCACCCATATGGCGCAATTGTTGATAAAATAAAGAAAACAGTACGTTCGTTTTTATAAAGTTATTTTATAGTTTAGGGACGTAGCTGTTAAGAAAGGTATTATGGAAGCAAAATTTTCACCACAGGTTAAAGATGTAATCTCTTTTAGTAGGGAGGAAGCGCTCCGCTTAGGGCACGATTACATTGGAACCGAGCATTTATTATTAGGCCTCATCCGCGAAGGGGATGGTATGGCTATAAAAATTTTAAGATCGTTAGGAGTTGATACCGGTAAATTGCGCCGCTCGATTGAAGATGCTGTTCGCGGTACTTCGAGTGTTACAGTGAACTTAGGCAATATTCCATTAACTAAACAGGCAGAGAAAGTTTTAAAAATTACTTACTTAGAAGCTAAAATATTTAAAAGCGATTTAATTGGCACTGAACATTTGCTCTTATCGGTTTTGAGAGATGATGATAACATCGCCTCACAGATCCTATTGCAATATGGCATTACTTATGATGTTTTTAAACAGGAGGTAGAAGTGAATAAAAATGGTTTCAGAGATGATATCTCCAACAGTGCATCTACAGGAGGCGATGATGATTATCGCGAAGAGGAAAGCTTTAGCACACCTAAAAAAGTTTCGGATATAAAATCTAAAACCCCTGTTCTGGATAATTTCGGCCGTGATTTAACCAAGGCTGCAGAAGAAGGAAGATTAGACCCTATTGTAGGCCGTGAGAAAGAAATCGAACGCGTATCGCAGATTTTATCCCGCAGAAAAAAGAACAATCCGATTTTAATCGGAGAGCCAGGGGTTGGTAAATCGGCAATTGCAGAAGGTCTCGCCTTACGCATCGTACAACGTAAAGTTTCACGTGTGCTTTTTGGCAAACGTGTAGTTACTTTGGATTTGGCATCGCTGGTTGCCGGTACAAAATATCGTGGACAGTTCGAAGAGCGTATGAAAGCCGTGATGAACGAGCTTGAAAAGTCTACTGATGTAATTCTATTTATTGATGAGATCCATACCATTGTTGGCGCTGGTGGCGCATCTGGCTCGTTAGATGCATCCAATATGTTCAAACCTGCTTTGGCAAGGGGCGAAATTCAATGTATAGGTGCCACAACATTAGATGAATACCGTCAGTACATTGAGAAAGATGGTGCTTTAGACCGTCGTTTTCAAAAAGTGATGGTTGAGCCTGCTACACCTGATGAAACTGTAGAGATTTTAACGCGTATTAAAGATAAATACGAAGAACACCATGGGGTTACCTATACAGAGGAAGCTATCCTGGCCTGTGTTACATTAACCTCGCGTTATATCTCTGATCGTTTCTTACCTGATAAAGCGATTGATGCCTTAGATGAAGCCGGTTCACGTGTTCATTTAACTAATATCCATGTTCCGCAGAACATTATTGATATCGAAGCCAAAATTGAGGATATCAAATTGGAGAAAAACAAGGTGGTACGTAGCCAGAAGTATGAAGAAGCTGCAAAACTGCGCGATACAGAGAAAAATTTAATTGAAGAATTAGATAAAGCTAAAGCAGAGTGGGAAGCCGAAACCAAAACCAAACGTTACGAAGTATCGGAAGATAACGTAGCCGAGGTAGTTTCGATGATGACTGGTATTCCGGTACAACGTGTTGGACAAACAGACAGTGCAAAACTGTTGAACATGTACGATAAAGTGGCTGAGAAAATTATCGGTCAGAATGATGCGATCAAGAAATTGACTAAAGCCATCCAACGTACAAGAGCTGGGTTAAAAGATCCTAAAAAACCAATCGGTTCCTTTATTTTCCTGGGGCCAACTGGTGTAGGTAAAACGGAATTGGCAAAAGAGTTGGCGCGTTTCATGTTCGATAGTGATGATTCTCTGATTCAAATCGACATGAGTGAGTACATGGAGAAATTTGCGGTTTCGCGTTTAGTAGGAGCGCCTCCGGGATACGTAGGTTATGAAGAGGGTGGCCAATTAACCGAAAAAGTTAGGAGAAAGCCTTATGCCGTAATTTTATTGGACGAGATTGAAAAAGCACACCCTGATGTATTTAATATCTTATTACAGGTTTTAGATGAAGGTCAGTTAACAGATAGTTTAGGTCGTAAAGTTGATTTTAGAAATACCATCATCATCATGACCTCTAATATCGGTGCACGTCAACTTAAAGATTTCGGTCAAGGCGTTGGTTTCTCTACAACAGCAAAAACAAGCCAGGCCGATTCTCACAGTCGCGGTGTAATAGAAAGCGCATTGAAACGTGCCTTTGCGCCTGAGTTCTTAAACCGTGTTGATGATGTTGTGGTATTCAACAGCTTAGGTAAAGAAGAAATCTTTAAGATTATCGATATTGAATTAAAAGCCTTATTCGGTCGCGTTCATACACTTGGTTATGAGATTGTATTGACTGATAATGCCAAAGAGTATATTGCAGATAAAGGTTTTGATAGTAATTTTGGTGCCCGTCCATTAAAACGAGCAATTCAGAAATATTTAGAAGATCCGATTGCTGAAGAGATTCTGAAAGGCGAATTGACCGAAGGTGATGTTTTAGAAATTGATTATGATAAAACAACCGAACTCGTATCAATTAATCATAAAAAAGGCGAAAGCAAAAAAGAAGAACCAAAACAAGAAGAAGATTCTTCAAGTAAATAAAAAAAACTCCCGATGAAAGTCGGGAGTTTTTTTTATTATATCTGCCTGGAATTAACTGATTGCGGGTAACGTTTAGCCAAAAAAGTAATTACATCAGTTTTTTCAATGCTTCATAATAACGGTCATAATTTTCAGGAGCTGTATTTAAAAATAGAAAAGGTTCTATAAGTTCCAACTCCATCAGTAAAAATTCGCCATTTACGAAAGTACCGTCAACACGGGCATAAAGACAGTTTTTAGCAAACAAATCAACATATTGCTGTGCCATGGCAATCAGGTCATGATCGGGATTTTGCGGATGTACAGATCCACCATGTGCTGGCTGCACCCTGAAATCGCCAGGTTTAGCTTTTTTAATGAGCGAGTGGCTGTAGGTGCCATTGAAGAAAATGAACGACCATTCTCCGCTTTCCAAAATTTCCGGTAAAAATGGTTGAATAATAAAATCCTCTTCCTGCAGAAGATGGTTTAACTGATGATTTACTGCCTCAACGTGATCTATTGTTACCTTGAAGGTATTTTTTGCACCACCGCTGATGCAGGGTTTCACAATTAATTTATCTGTATTAAACTCGTCGAAGAAGTGTTTAAGCGATACGCGGTTTTGCTTATTGATGAAAATACTGGGTATAATTTTTAAGCCAGCGGCTTCGATCTCTTTCAGGTAGCGTTTATCCGAATTCCACCTCACCACATTGATTGGGTTGAGCAGTTTTACTTTTTTAGTTGCTAAAAGATCCAGCCAGGTATAAAAATCTTCAATCAGGTCAAAATAATCCCATGGTGATTTTAAAATCGCCACCTGGTAATCCTCCCAGTTGATATGTGGATTATTCCAGATTACCAGATCAATGGTCAATCCTTTTTCTTTTAAAAAGTAGAGGAGTTTGTCGTCTTCACTTTCAACGGTGGTTGTATCATAGTCGCCTTTGTCCAGGTAGGTAATCAATGCAATCTTCATAGTTTAAAACTAAGTTTTATGCCAGTAGTTTACAAATCTGTATTTACAAAGAAGTTTTTCTATGATGAATTACAAACCCAAAGCTCAAAAATCTTTATTGCAATCGGAACAAACGCATTGAGATGGCCGTGATCATAAACCACGGCCCGAGCGTTGGGGATTTCTCTCCCCGAATGTTTAAAATAGGCTCGCCTGGTTACTCGGAACCTTAAATAGCGTATGATCTAAAATAATGTCTTTTATATTTAAGCCATTTAAACGGCAATGCAATCTGAAATTATCCCTGATTATCTGCGAAATATTGCCATCGCCGCGCATGCGGTCGCCAAACCGGCTGTCATTTACATTACCGCCGTGGCAACTCTGAATGGAATGCCAGACTTTATCAAAGCGGTCCGGAAAATTTTTCTGCAGCCAATCTTCAAAGATCTCGCCGATGGCACCATTGAGCCTTACTACCGTGTATCCCGCTTTAATGGCGCCAGCATTGGCTACTGCTTTTAAAATTTTTGGAATTTCATGGTCACTTAAACCTGGAACAAGAGGGGCAACCATTACACCCACAGGAATTCCATCCTTACTGAGTTCTTCTACCACCTTTAACCGTTGTTTGGCCGTTGTGGTACGCGGCTCCATTACCTGCCTTAAATCTTCATTCAAACTGTTAATGGAAACA
This sequence comes from Pedobacter sp. BG31, assembly GCF_042464845.1. Classification (NCBI taxonomy): domain Bacteria; kingdom Pseudomonadati; phylum Bacteroidota; class Sphingobacteriia; order Sphingobacteriales; family Sphingobacteriaceae; genus Pedobacter; species Pedobacter sp. BG31. The sequence continues at coordinate 14,584 of NZ_JBHNZK010000010.1, read as the reverse complement.
TAAACCATGCACAGGTTTAATTTAGCCATCTCTTTCAGAATGTCCCTGTCGCGCAGGATGAGTGAATTTTTGGTAATCATCCCAATCGGCTGTTTGTAGGCCAATGCAATTTCGAGCAACTGCCGGGTTAGCTTAAATTTTCTTTCAGCAGGTTGGTAGCAATCGGTATTGCCAGAAAGCGAAATGGTAGTGGCATCCCAGCCTTTTTTCTCCAGAAATTTTTTAAAGAGCGTTGGTGCATCTTTTTTAACGATTATTTTCCGCTCAAATTCTATTCCGGCGCTATAGCCCCAATATTGGTGCGAATTGCGGGCGTAACAATACGTACATCCGTGCTCACAACCTTGATAAGGATTTAAAGAATAGGCCATGCCAACATCCGGACTGTCGACCCTATTTACAATGGTTTTCGAATTCTCGAAAATGAAAGAAGTTTTACGATCACTTTCCTCCCAGTCATCTATTCCTTCATCGTGCTCTTTTACATAAACATCTTTCAAAAATTTGTTATGTGGATTAAGCTGTGCACCTCTACCCTTAAAATATTGATTTTCTCTTTCCCTAATCATAATTTAAAATTACTAATATTTTTAGTAATTCTCAGTACCAGTTGTGGTTACTTTTCAACAATTAATTTTAGAGTTGATCATCCATTTTCCGTCTTACCGCTCACATCTTATCGTCCATCATTCCTTCTTTGGGAGTGGAATATAATCCATTGGTACCATATCGGCCACTTTTTCATATGCCCAGTAACCTTCATAAAGCAACGAACGGGAATCGTAAATGCCACCATTCTCGTAAAAACGCACACCTTCGCCGGTTAAATTCGCTACTGAAATTTCATTTTCCGGTACATCCAGTGGCCTGAAGATCCAGAAGCCTGTTTTGGCGTATGCAAGAGATTCTTTCTCCTTGGTATACTGAATCAAAAGGGCATCAGTATAGCTCAGGTATTTCAAATTCTGGTTGTAGTGATGTACTAAAGTATCCGTAAGCACTTCCGCCCTCGAAAATTTATCAATGGTTTTAGGCATTTCCTGTTGTTTCGTCCAAAAAGCAAGTAAGGCGGTATCTATTTTCCCTTTCATTTGCCGGATACCTGTTTTCTCAGGTACGGCTTTAATTTTTTCTAAGTTGGCATTGATCACGTATTGCGGATATCGATTAGGATTGGGAATTTTGATCATTTTATTAATGATGAAACCTTCTTCCTTTGTTTTATTGGCGTAAAGTGAGCGGAAAAAATGTTGTGATGAGCCGTAATAGGCCACTTCTCTTGCCGCAACATACTTCTTCTTTTTCGCCGCCGAAGCTTTTAATTCTTCAAAAAAGGGATGGCCAGAATAAAAAATGATGTGTGTCCGGGAATTATACTCAAAATGATCAAGCATATATTTTAGGCGATAACCTAATGCTTTATTTTCGACAATTAAAAATTCGGTAGTAGATACTGTTAACGTACTTTTGGTAATATCGAAATCTACATTCAGAACCTGCGGATTTAATATCTTGCATTGCGCTGCATTTGGTGTTTTACCAATAAAAAACTCTTTAAACTGGTTGATATATTTCTGTCTGTTCGGGTCAGCCCTGATTACCACTTCATCAAGCTGTGCAACATTCTCTTTCAAAACCAGCTCTACCTGAACTGATTTATCAGAAATGATAACACTTTTAGAATAGGGGAGGTAGCCAACAAGCTGCACAAGCAGGTCGTAACTGCCGGGCTTTAGATTTGAAAGTTTAAATTTTCCATCGTTATCGGCAACTGTTGCAATCTTATATCCGCTTAAGTAGATACTCGCGCCAGGCAATCCATCTTTTTTATCCCTAACTACACCACTGATTGAGAAGGTATTTTGAGCAATGGCATTAGTAGCCAACATGATCAGTATACAGGCTACTAAGAGGTTTTTAATCATGGAGACGAATGTACCCAAAAGGCAGAATATTTATTAAAATCGCTAAAATTTTTTAACAAATTTAACATTTGATATGGATCGTCAATGCCACTTTCCCCGCGTGTATAACGAAGGATCTTTTATCACGCAATTTATCCAAACCAGGCCTGATTTAGCCTGTTGCATTTTAATGGCATGGTCCCAAAACCCTTAATCGTGTTACCGGCACTGCCAGTTAAACCCGACCGTAGTGAAAAACCCACAGCCCGAAGCATGAGGACGAGGATTTGTAACAAAGGGCGGGACAGTCGGAACCGATTAGCAGTGCACCTGCTTTCCAAAAAAAATATCTTATTCAAATCCTGGCGAGCGGCTAAGCCCAGATAATTATAAATAACCTGAGTTCGATTATTAATATTGTCTTTCGTTAACTTATATCGGTTATTTGATTAAGAGGCCGTCACCCTGAATTCATTTCAGGGTCTTTCCTGCTAAAAAGATGCTGAAACAAGTTCAGCATGACGAATCGACCAGGGATGGGTCGTTTATAAGGCAGTATTTTAATTAAATAATTATCGAGTTCAGGTAAATAATAAATTGCTGTCGTGCTAAGCCTAGCGAAGAATCTTTTTCAAGTTAATCATTAAGGCATTCTGATAAGGAATTATCTTTTTGTTTTGGAACAAAAGTTTCGTTTTTCATAGCTGTAGTTGTCCCGCCATCGCTTTTGGTCCCGTTGTGCCGCGCCACATAGCAGGTTAACTTACGCTGTCGGTTTTATTTAACCACAACCAGTACTAATAGCACGGTCCCAAAACCCTTAATCGTGTTACAGGCACTGCCAGCTAAACCCGACCGTAGTGAAAAACCCACAGCCCGAAGCATGAGGGCGAGGATTTGTAACAAAGGGCGGGACGGTCGGAACCGATTAGCAGTGCACCTGCGTTCCAAAAAAAATATTTTATTCAAATCCTGGCGAGCGGCTAAGCCCGGATATCGAAACACTACATTCCTATTTTTTCACATCAACCGGCGGTAAATAATCCATTGGCACGCTATCTGCAATTTTTTCCCATCCCCAATAGCCGGCATAAAGCATAGCGCGTGGATTATAGATTCCACCATTCTCATAAAAATATACCGGTGCTATTTGGAGGGTAATGGTCGATACCTGATAATCGGGCATATCCAAAGGCCTGTTGATGGATAGGCCAATACGGTTGGCAAATAATGGATCTTCCTTTTCTTTAGCATAGATAATATAAAGTTTATCAGTAAAGTTTATGCTTTTGACGTTTTGGTTTTTGATATGAACCAAGGTGTCTTGTGCAACAGGACGGCGGCTTAAAATGGAAATGCCATCAGGGAGGTTTTTCTGTCTGATCCAATAGCTGAGTGAGTCTCCATGATTAAAGTTTATTTTTTTTTGTAATAAGCCTCCCTGCAGTTTTGTTAAACGTTTAATATTTGCGTTTATGATACTATCGGCCGGCTTGTCGCGATTTGGCTGGGTAATTAATTTGTTAATGATAAAACCTTCTTCAGTTGCCCTGCCATTGTAAAGTGATGTAAAAAAATGCTGTGGGGAACCCAGGTAAGCGGTTAAGCGTTTCTTTGCCCATATCTTTTTTTTCCGGTCCGATCCTTTTAAATCTTCATAATAAGGAAATCCTTCATAATAGATGATTTTCGTTCGGCTACTGTATTCAAAATTATTGACCAGGTATTTTATCCGGTATCCCAATGCCTGGTTCTCAATAATTAGAAATTGATTTGTCTTAACCGTGAGCTTCGCCTCTTCTCTATCGTAATCAACCAATAGCACATTCGGATTAATCATTTTACACTGTAGGGCATTTGGCGTAGTACCAATAAAAAAATCTTTGAACATGGCGATATAATGGGCCCTGTTCGGATCTGGTTTAATGGTAACTTCGCTTAACTGGGTGATACTTTCTTCTAGAACCAGATCGAGTTTAATCGCCTTATCAGCTATAATAATGTTTTTATTTACCGTCTTGTAGCCGATTAATTGTACTAAAATATCGTAGTTTCCAGGTTTTAAAGGAAGAGTATAATTGCCATTATTATTTGTTACCGTAGCCATTTTATAACCACTTACATATACACCTGCACCAGGTAAAACTTCACCACGTTTATCTTTAACTGTCCCCGAAAGCACGTAATTTTGTTGGGCGAAACAAATTTTAACGACCAATAAGAAGAATAAAACTGAAAAAGATTTCATAGTATAAATATAAACTAATTTATTAGTTTATATTTAATTCATAATGTAAAATTATTAGTGCTTTTCTTATTGAGGCCTGTCTGATAATATGAAATTGTTAGTGGTGATCAGGATAATAAACTAAGCCAATAGTTCTTTTGCATTTTCTATAGCCGATGCACCCGGATTTTTACCACTTAACATTTCGGCAATTACCTCAATACGTTCTTCCTGTTTAAGTTTACGGATGGCAGTAGTGGTTTTTCCGCGGTCTTCATGTTTATGAACATAATAGTGTGATCTGCCTTTGGCCGCAATCTGTGGCAGGTGTGTAATGGAGATTACCTGCATGTTCTGGCCTAAATCGGAAATGACCTCTCCAACTTTTAGCGCAGTTTCCCCGGAAATTCCGGTATCAATTTCATCAAAAATAATGGTCGGTAAGGAAGTATGTTTAGCCAGTAAAGCTTTAATGGCTAGCATTAAGCGCGATAACTCGCCACCAGACGCTACTTTATTTACCGGTGCGGGCGCCTGACCAGCATTAGCTGTAAATAGCAGGTTTATTTCGTCTAAACCATCTTTATTTAATTCGCTAAATACTTTTTGATCTAAAACCAGTTTTGCATTTAGCATGCCCACTCTTTTTAAGGTCAAACTGGTTTGTTCTTCAACTACTTTAATCGCTTTTTTGCGGTTGGCACTTAACTGTCCGGCCTGCTGAAGTAGTACTTTTTGAAGTTGATCTATTTCTTTCTGTAGGTTTTCGATATGTTCATCAGAAGATAAGAGTTTGTTCAGATTTTCTTCCAGTTGCTTTTGAAATGCTAATAATCCGGTATTATTAGCAACCCGATGTTTTTGCTGCAGTGAATAAAAAAGATCCAGCCGTTGATTAACAATTTCTAAACGATCGGCACTGTGGATGGTATTTTCTTCTATTCCAGAAACCTCATCGGCAATATCTTTTATTTCGATAATGGAGGAGCGTAACCGTTCATATAGCACATTGATTGCGGGATCAAATTTTTCGATACTTTGTAACTGTAATGAAGCTTCTTTTAAAATCTGGAGAGCAGAAGGCTCACCTTCGCTAATTAAACCGGAAGTGGCGAGTAACGCCCTTTTTATGGTTTCTGCATGGGTTAACCGTTCTAATTCCTGTTCTAAATCTTCCTGCTCGCCATCCTGTAGTTTTGCCTGCTCCAGCTCGTTGAACAGAAACTGTTCATAATCCTGTTTATTCCTGGCTTCGTCTGCTTCGGCTACCAGTTTCTTTAACAGGCTGCTATCTTGCTTAAGCTTTTTAAATCCGCGGCGGTAGTCGGTCAACAATGATTTATGGTTGGCCAGTGCATCTACAATCAACAGTTGAAAATCGGTATCGTTGATTTCCTGTGTAGCATGTTGTGAATGGATGTCGATCAGCTTTTCGCCAATCTGTTTTAGGATGGATAAATTTACAGGCGTATCGTTAATGAATGATCTTGTTTTGCCATCTATTGATATTTCTCTCCTCAGGATGCTTTCGTTTGAGAAATCAAGATCATTTTCTTCAAAAAGACTTTTCAGGTTTTCATCTGCCAAAGTGAAATTGCCTTCAATAACACATTTTTTGTCCTGGTTAAAAAAGTACTTGCTTTCTGCCCGCTGACCTAAAATTAGCGACAATGCGCCAAGTATGATCGATTTACCAGCGCCGGTTTCACCTGTAATAATATTCAAGCCTTTATCAAATTCGATATCCAGACTATCAATTAATGCGTAATTACGTATAGAAAGTTTTTGTAGCATGCTAAGCAAAAATATTAAAATTTATTCAACAGGACTCTACAAAACAAAAACAGCGAAGAATAATCTTCGCCGTTTATGATTTGTTTGGTTTATGTGTTGTTATTTGATAGCAATGTTAATAGTATTGTCATTGACAATTTTTAAGTTGGGTACTTTAAGATAAGTTTTTAAGGCCAATTGGTCAGCATTTGTAAAGTCTGATTTTTTATAGGTTACCACCGCATTTAACGTATTAAGCGCTTTATCGGCACCTGTAAAATCTTTATTTTGATACAAAATAACTGCTGGATTAAGCTTTGAGCTTTTATTACTACCTTCAAATTTTTCCTTTTTCTCTTTCTGCTCAATTTTTTCTTTTAATTCTTTTACCTCATTGTCAAATTTTTCTTTCAATTTTTTATACTCTTCCGTTTGTTTCACTTTATTATTCGAGTCATCATTCAATTTTAGAAAAATACCGTCTGAAAGCTGATAATCTTTTCCTGATTTTAAGGTCTTTACGCTTAGATTTTCAATTTGAGCCTTAAATTCCGGAGTATTTATCGTAGCCGCCAGATCTTCGCCTATTTTTTTCCATTGTGCCTGTGCTTCTGGCGACGAGAATTGTTTGTTCATATCTTCAGCAAATTTTTTCCACTTCGCCTGCGCCTCTGGTGAGCTATATTGTTTGGCTACATCTTCACCAAACTTTTTCCATTTGGCCTGTGCTTCTGGCGAACTGTATTGTTTGGCCACATCTTCACCGAACTTTTTCCATTTGGCCTGTGCTTCTGGCGAACTGTATTGTTTGGCCACATCTTCACCAAACTTTTTCCACTTCGCTTGTGCTTCTGGAGAATTGTATTGTTTGGCTATATCTTCACCAAATTTTTTCCACTTGGCTTGTGCTTCAGGAGAGTTGAATTCCTTGTTGATTTTGGCAAATAACAGCGAATCGTCTAATTTAAATTTAAAATTGCTATCAGCACGCAGTCTATAAATATTTTTACCTGCAAACAGTTCGTCCCTGTAAAAATCTCTCTTTAGGCTATCCGGCATTTCTTTTACCGAGTTATATTCGGTCTTTTTACCATTAGCATCAATGGTCACAATTTTGATTTTACGTTTTTTCGTGGTATCCGTGTAAAGAACGGTTTTCAGATCATTGTGGTTGATGACACTTAAGACTTCAATTTTTGTTTTTTGGGTGTCTTTTTTATTTTCTGTTGGATTGATCCAGGCAATAGAAAACAGGCAAGCTACTCCTAAGGTCAGGGCTGCCATTTGCTGTTTGGCGTTTAAATAATTTGTTTTCATGTTGGTTATTCTTTTTATGCGTTGATACAAATTCTGGGTTTTGCCTGTTGCCGCCAATGCATAAGCCGGACTGTTTTTGTCTTTTAATAGTTCCAGTTTAAGTAGGGCATGGGCATAATTCAATGGCTTTCCGGTAATCTTTAATACCAGGTCATCGCAGGCATGCTCGCGCTCAATGTGTATAAACCTCCCTGCCATCCATACAAATGGATTATAAAATAATAGGGTTTCAATAGCTGTTTTAATCAGGTTTAATAAAAAGTCGTTTCTTCTGATATGTGATAATTCATGAATGAGTATCGCTTCCACCTGGTCATTGTCTAATTGGTTTACCAGGGCCAGTGGAAATAATACAACAGGTTTCAAATAACCGATAACTAAAGGCACATTAACAATAGAAGAAATGTGAAACTGAATAGCTTTGTTAATTTTAAGCCGGGCCGTTACATGATCAAAAATAACTTTCCAGCTATCGGGTATTGCACTTAAACTTTCTTTTTTTAGTTTGGAAAGCTGTCCATAACCTTTAATAATAACAAACAACTGAAGCACAATACCAATGGCATAGAATATAACTACTGTAGGGAAGTATTGCTCTGCCTTGCTGCCAAAGGTTGGTGGTAAGTTATTAAGGTATTGGTATACCTGTATATCCTGAGCTTTGATTTCTGGTACATGCGTGTATGCATGTAGCATTAAATAGTGTATGAAATTATAGCCAAAGCCGATAAACATTAAAATGATGGCACCAAAAGCAAGGTTATGCTTATGTTTTGCGGCTAGTTTTGGGATGCCAAGCATGATAATAAATAGGATGCCATAAATGATGGCGCTTTGCCAAAGTGAATTTAAGATGCTCCAGCCAAATGCTTTGATGAACTGTTGTAATAAAGTTTCCATAACGGTGATTTTAATTTTTTATACGGATATCATCCGAAATCTTAATGTTTATTAGGGATCTAAACCCTACACCTTCCAACCTTCAGCAATAGCCTTACTTTAGGCTATCCAAATATTTTTTTATTTCGTCAATTTCTTCTGCACTGGCGCTGTGGTTACCCAGGGCCTGCATCACCAGTCTCGCTGCAGATCCGTTAAATACATTATCGATCATTTTGTTTACCAGTTGTTTTTCCGTTTTATCCTGACTAACAAGTGCTTTATATACGTGTGTTTTTTGGGTAGTATCTCTGTCCACCATGCCTTTCTCATGCAAAATCTGCATCAGTTTTAAAGTAGTGGTGTAACCAGAGTCTTTTTTATTTAACGACTCATGAACCTCTCTTACCGTTGCATTCCCCTTTTGCCAAAGCACCTGGAGGATTTCCATTTCACCTTCCGTAGGTTTGATGTTATAATTATCCATATGTTACAAGTTGTACGAATTGTTTCGTATTCAAATGTACGAAGATATTCGTAATATCAAAATATTATAACAAATTTTTTAATCAGCTAATTGTGGAAACTGGTTAATCGGTTAACTTTTTTGCACGAAGTATCTGATAGGATGTATCCTTATTATTGGGCATTAAAAAGGAACCTGCCCTATGAAAAACCAGTTTGCGTGATTAAACCTGATTGATGTGAATACCGGCCTGTGTGTAAGGCCTGCAGGCGTATAAATGAAAGCAGGACTGCCTTTAATTGAAACGCTGAAATTGCTTTTCTAACATTAATCACAAACAAATAGAGAAACTACCTAGCGATTAACCATATGATGTACAATTAACCGATTTAAACAATTAGCCAGTTAACCCGTATCAATATAATTACTTATTAGCACCTAATAATTCAGCCATTTTATCGCGTAGTTCTTTTCCCTTAATATCTTTTGCAATGATTGTTCCGTTAGGGTCAATAAGAACATTTGAAGGTATTGAAGTAATGCCATAAAGTTTAGCAGCTTCATTTTCTTTTTTAAGATCAGACACCTGCGTCCAAGGTAGTTGATCTTCTTTAATGGCGTTTAACCAGTTGGCTTTGTTCGCCAATACATCGATCGATACGCTGAGAACAGTAAATTTTTTTTCCTTATATTGATGATAAACAGCTAAAACATTAGGATTTTCTTCCCTACAGGGTAGACACCACGAAGCCCAAAAATCGACAAGGACATATTTGTTCCGATAAGATGAAAGTCGGATCGGATTACCATTTATATCATTCTGGATAAAGTCTTTTGCCGTCATTCCTACAGTGATTTTTTTACCTTCTGTAATCCTTCTGATTATTTCCTTAGCCTCTGGCATCATTTTAAGTACTGTAGCTAATTTAGCAAAACTCTGTTCTACCCGTGGTAAATTTTTGCTTGTACGCGCTAGCTGACCCAATGTTAATAAACTTACATACGAACGGGGATGGCCATCGATAAAGTTAAACTGTTGCAAAATGATTTCGTTATCTAAATCAGTAGTTTCCGTTTTATTCAGGGTTACTAATGTGTCAGCTTTTAGTTCATCTGGATTTTTTAACTTCTTCCTTTTATTGTAAAGAGGTTTTAATAAGCCATGTAGTTTGGCATAATCGTTATTTAACTGAGTTCCAGAAATAATGGAGTTGTTTAAGGTATCTGGTGACTTAAGTATGATCTGGCCTTCCTCAATATAAACATCAAAAGAATCAAAAAGCTCGTTCGCGTAACGGGGATTATCATTTCTGCAAATATAACCTCTAACTTTAGTGTTAAAAGTTCCTTTAAATTCGAAAGAACCTTTGTAAACTACAGTAGAATCCTCAATTAATTGAGGGCCTTGCCGAAAGGATAAAAAGATTTTATCGCCATCTTTATAAGCCTTGCCAAATCCTTTAATGCTGAATGAAGATTGTGCCAGCAAGCTTAATGGTAAAAGACACATCGCAACTAATAAAAATCTTTTCGTCATTTTTAGAAATTATATTTGAGCTACCACCATACATTAACTCCTTGATCAAAAAAACTAATTCCTCTTCAGCCCTTCATATTTACCAATGTTTGCCGGATCAATTTCTGCCAGCATGTTGTAGGCTTTCATACGTTCTTGTCCATTAAGTTTAGAAAGTACATTGGTTACCTCTTCGGCTTTGGCAGCAAAGTAAACATTAGGAAAGATAGAGCCGAGTTTCTGTTTATCCATTTGCTGTAGTGCGGGCAAGGCGGCAACAATTTGCGCTAAGCCCTTATCCTGATCGGTTAGCTGATCAAGTCCGCTTAAATGATAACTGTAAATGAAATTGCGCAGTTCTGCAAATATGGGGTTTAAAACATTTTCATTAAACCAAAAACGATTACGTAAGCCATCGGCAGCTCTCCACCCGGTATTGCCCGAGGCTTGTGCAAGGTTGATGATGTTCTGTGCTTTTTTATAAAAAGGAGTGCCACCCATTTTGCTAAAACTATCCTTATCCATCCCGATAATGGTGTAGGCATAATAGGTGAGTAGCGCACTGATATTGGAAATATAATTCTGGTCAGAGAAGTCGATTGTAGCCCCATCGTTAAAGTTGAAATCGAAATTCTTATCACTCATATTTAACAAAGTGCTATTATAAGAACTGTTAAAAACGGGGCGGCTGCTTTGAATCTGCGCTTCGGCGGTATAACCAGAGCCACCATCCCACGAATTGATGGTGATGACGAAACTACAATCTATACGCTCCTGCGGCTTATAACTTTCGTTGCTGAATTTGTTGTTGTTCAAAAAATCGCGGATTGTTTTTTGCAGAGCGTCTAAAGTTGGTTTGCTGATGTTCGAAACCTGGGGAGCCAGTAAGGTTACCCGAGCATTTAGTTCTTGCGCCTGTAGCTTTCCAAACCCCACCAATATCAGTATCCAAACAATCTTTTTTATCATTTCACAATTTTTAAAATGGCAGTACAAATATCTTTTGCAACATCTGTTTTGGATTTCATTTCAAATACAGTCCGTTCTAAAGCTTGGTTAAAAATAGTAATTTTATTGGTATCTGATTTAAAACCTGCTCCTTTATCATTCAAAGAATTTAGCACCACCAGGTCTAGATTTTTCTTTTCCAGTTTGCCTTTGGCATAATTCTCTTCGTCATTGGTTTCTAAAGCAAATCCAACCAAAATCTGTTGCGGTTTTTTTGCCTTACCTAAATAAGCAAGTATATCTGTTGTTTTTTCCAGTTCCAAAAACAATCCGCTATCCTGTTTTTTAATTTTTTGCGTAGCAACCTGCTTAGGCCGATAATCGGCCACAGCTGCGCACATCACAGTGATATCTGTTTCTTCAAAAGCAGTGGTACAGGCCTCAAACATTTCCTGCGCACTTACCACATCTATCCTTTTTAACATTTGACTGGCTTTTTGGGCAGTTGGTCCGGCAATTAAAGTGACATCAGCACCCAGTTTGGCCAACTCATCAGCCAGGGCAAAACCCATCTTACCTGAAGAATGGTTGCCTATAAAACGTACCGGATCGATAGCCTCATAAGTAGGTCCAGCGGTTACCATTACCTTTTTGCCAAACAGGGGTAACGATTTCTTCACAGAATTATCCAGGAAAGTAACAATTTCTTCCGGCTCGGCCATTCGGCCTTCTCCCCAAAGTCCGCTGGCCAGTTCGCCGTTAGCCGGAGCAATAACCGTGTTACCAAAACTGGTTACACGACTAATGTTGCTTTGGGTTGTTTCGTGTTTCCACATATCCAGATCCATAGCCGGGGCTACGTAAACCGGACATTTTGCCGAAAGATAAACAGCCGTTAATAAATTATCGCAGATACCTGTTGCCAGTTTGGCTAAAGTATTGGCGCTTATCGGAGCGATGATAAGTAAATCGGCCCATAAGCCCAGTTCAACATGATTGCTCCATACGCCGGTTTCTTCTTCGAAATATTGTGTGTAAACCGGATTTTTAGAAAGCGTAGCAAGGGTAAGTGGTGTAATGAAATGAGCACCATCAGGGGTAAGGATAACCTTTACGTTTGCGCCAGCTTTTACGAACAGCCGAACCAAAAATGCCGACTTATAAGCCGCGATGCTACCGCAAACGCCAAGGATTATATTTTTATTTTTTAGCATAATGCGCAGAGTAGATAAGGCATGGAGCATAGAGCGTAGTGCTAAACGCTTTGCCCTAAACGCTATGCGCTATGCAGTTACTTTTGTTCTTTAGCAGGGTTTCTGTGGTACACTTTGCCATTCAAAAACTCATCCATAGCAACTAAAACAGGCTTTGGCATTCGCTCGTAATGCTTGCTGATCTCAATCTGCTCACGGTTTTCGAAAATTTCTTCCAAATTATCGTTGCTAGAAGCAAATTCTGCCAGTTTACCGTGTAACTCTTCTTTAACGTTGTTCGAAATTTGATTTGCCCTTTTCGCAATTACCACTAGCGATTCGTATAAGTTATCAGTAGTTTTATCTAAATCGTGTACGTTTCTGGTTACTGTAGTATTAGGTACAGCAGGTTTGTTAGTATTCATCTGTTACTTGTTTTTAATATCCGTATTATCTGCATTCGTTGGTTTTGTAGAAACAGTATCCTTTAATTTACCTGTTCTAATCAACATCTGCTTGTATTTTTCCTGATCAGCAGCATATAATGCCAATTCTTTTTTTGTAGCCGCAATTCCTGCTTCAACATCACTCTTAAGCGCTTTTGCATCTTTAGCAAATTTACTGTCAGGGTGGTTTTCCGTAAATTCAGTATATAAAGAAAGTGCTTCATTGTAACGGTCTTCCTGACGGATGATGTAACTGTTTTTTGCGTATAAATATTGTGCCTTTATCATCAGGAAATCCATTTCCTCAGCATACTTAATGTCTGGATAATCTCTTTGTGCATTTTTTAAGGCAATAACAGCTGCTCTATAATTATCTACATTACTTGGTCCTGTAGTTAAATACATTTTAGCATTTTCAAAGGCTTTATCCTCTAACTTTCCCCTTAATACCGCAATATATTTTCCGGCAGCAGCAGCACGATCGCTGGTAGGGTATAGGTTAATAAATAATTGTAACGCATCAATAGCTTTATAAGTATTTTCCTGGTCTAAAGAGAAATTTGGCGACTCCAGGTAATAGCAGTATGCTGCCATGTATCTGGCTTCTTCAGCATTCTTACTTGCCGGGTAGGTGTCTGCAAAACTTTTAAACTGGTACCTCGCTGTGGTATAGTCACTTAATCTATAAAGGGTATAAGCATAATAATAGTTCAGGTCTTCTGCTTCTGCACGGCCACGGTATTTTTGAGATAGGTCCTCAAAAAGTACTAATGCCTTACTGTAATCGCGTTTATTATACAAACGAAGTGCCTCTTGGTATTTTTTTGCAACGTCATTGCTCGCCCTCAATTTCTCGAAACGACTTTTACAGCCCGCAATACCCAAAGCGGTAATAAATACTAAAATAATTAAGTGTTTAACTTTAAACATTCTGCAAAGATAATTAATAATACGATAACATCAATAAAAACAATTGGCCGCTAAGCTATGCAAAGCAATTCAGTACAAATATACAGTTAACAATTTTTAACATATATACATATCGTCGCTCGTATATGTATATATATTGTTGTTGGTTTTAGCAAAGCAGGGTCAGTGGTACTATATAAGCATGTTCCCGCTATTTGCTCCAAATCCTCGCTGCGCTGCGGGTTTTCCGCTGCTATCGGGTTTAGGTGGGCAGTTTCTTCCAAAGTTTCAAGTGGCCGGGCGCAGGGGGACTTCAGAAGCTTTAATGGGTTTCTCCAGCCGATCCGTCATCCTGGCTACCTGACCTTATCAGATCCTGGAACTGTTCAGGATGGTACTAAACAGGTAAAAGGCATAATTGTTTTGGCCGGTCGAAAAATATTTCCCTTTGAAAACCATTCACTTACGCTGAGATGAACAACATTTAATAAATATCCTTTGGTGTTTTACAGAATTTTCCTACTTTTGCATCCCGCTTCGGAGGAAGGGATCTGTTGAAAAGATGGCTTAGAGAGATGGAGGGCGATATTATTTTAAAATAAATATTGCTTAAGAGAAAAAGATTGCTACCTTTGCAGCCCGGTTCGGAAGAGCGGAAAGCTGGTCAACACCGGCATATTGAAACAGGGGGAGAGAAGAAAAAGCAAACAGAAAAATAAAAATTATTTTATTTGGAAGTTCAAAAAAGATTCCTACCTTTGCACTCCCAACGGAAACTAAGGGAAAACAAAAAATGATCAGGTAGCGGATGTTACGGCGATCAACAGAAAAGATTGAAACAGAGGGAAACACGTTCAGGACGAAGAAGACCTGAACAAACTGAAATCTGGAGATATATAAAGACGGGCCGCGAGGCAACAACAGTCGATAAGTTCTTAAAAGAGATGTCAATGTAGCGCAGTGAGGTAATGAAGTACGTATTCAAGTACAGAATGCCTGACTGAAT